>CAZBFW010000285.1:2507-5772 GCA_964491135.1 uncultured Phycisphaeraceae bacterium
TGCCGGCGGAAATTCCGGCGTCGCAGACGCAGGTCGTCTTCATGAACTTCGACGGAGAGGGGGCCGTGACCATCGGCAGCCGACCGGCCGTGGGCATTCCCCCGTTCGAGGGCAGCCGGATCGCACCAGAGTACGATGGTCAGACCGACCAGATGATCGAACGGATCATGGCCTACGTGCGCGAGGACTACGCGGGATTGAACGTCGAGTTTGTCTCCTCCCGTGAGGGGCCCCGGCCCCTGGCACCGCATACGACGATTCACTTCGGCGCGTACGACCCGGACCTCCTTGGCGTGGCCACCAATGTGGATGAGTACAACGAGCAGCCCGTGCAGGAAGCCGTGGTGTTCGTGGACACGTTCCAGGCATTCCTGGTGCTGAGCCCCACGGCCGACGAGATGGCTCAGGCCCTGGCCAACGTCGCCTCCCATGAGGCGGGGCACCTGCTGGGCCTGCAGCACACACACGATCCGCGCTGCCTCATGGATGTTTCCGCCACGCTGCGGCAGATGCTCGGGCCCCAGGCGTTTCGACGGGCCCCCCTGGACAAGTACGTGTTTCCTATCGGCTACCAGGACGCGCCGCTGCTTCTGGCGGAGGCGGTCGGCGGAGACCTGGACGCCCTGCGGGCGGCGTCCAAGCAGGAGGTCCGCCTGCGGGCCGCCTGGTACGACGAAGGGACCGGCCCGGCCGCCCGCGACGGCCTCCGATTCGCCACCTGCTTCTGCGGCGCGTGTGAGAAGGCCCGTGCCGCCGAGCAAAAGCATGGCGGGGCTCTGGACGACTGACTCCGCGTGTCCGACACCGAATAAACCGTCAGAGCCACCCATCACGAACAGGGCAGACCGTTTTCTCGCGGCCTGCCCTGTTCCATGCGCAGCGCACAAAACGGGCCGCGGCCCCCGTCACCTATCCCCACCTTAGAAAGGCAAGAAATCCTCACTCAGACGACGAGGGTCACGGCCATATCGCTTCTATCCCCATCCTCGCAAGTTAATACTTAAGTCTATCACACAAATCACAGGCGGGCCAATGACGGCGAGGGATTCCCAGACGCGATGCGATTCAGTGCTGCTTTCCTTTGCCGAGATTCCCGTGACGATGTGAGAACGGGCAAAGCGTCCGCAATCTCGACGAGCCAAGTTCGCTCATGCCACGAGTCGGCAAACCCTGGCACAGCCCAGTTGCCAGCCTCTGTCGGCAGAGGCAGGCGGCGGCCTGCGGATCTCACGGACTTGTGTGACAGGCGTAGCCGAAGGACGTGCCACCCGCTGGCGGGCCGGGGGACGCTGGCGGGCTGATCGTCTGCAGAAGCCTCCCCATCGGGCCGAACCGGAAGGTTCGCAGGAGCGTGGCGAGCTTGCCGGCCACGGATGGCCGCCCCAGCCCCTGATGTATCCTCTGCAACAAAGGTATGTTAAGACGTGAATCGGAAAGAGGGAACGAATCCAGTTCGTGCGGGTGGACATAGAGCACGATCGGCCGACTGCAGGCAACCACCGTGCCGAGTCCCCGCCTTAAGAGCTGGTTGGGGAGCAGCCGGAGGTAGCCGCCACCGCCGACCGGCCACCGCCGACCCCACCATTGGGCTGTGGAGACGGGGATCTCGGTCAGCTGCGACCCGCGTCGGGTGCGGATTCGAGCCGGTCCGGCCGGCCAACCCCGAATGCCATAGCCCCTGACGCTCATTGGGAAGATGGATGAATCGTAGCGGAACCCTGACTCGGCCAGGATGTCCAGGGCCCAGGCGGTGGGGGCCGTTATGGAGAAGCGCGGGGCGCGGTACCCCGTGACAGGTTCGCCGGTCACGTCCTCGAGAATCGCCTTCGCACGGGCCAGGTCACTTCGGAACCGTTCCGGGGTGAGGCGGTTCAGTTCGATATGATCGAGCCCGTGGGACTGGACCTCGTGGCCGGCGGCCCGGATTTGCCGAATGAGCGCCGGGGAGTGTTCCGCCACGTTGGCGAGCACGAAAAACGTGGCCCGCGTGTGGTGCCGATCGAGAAGATCCATCAATCGGTCGGTGCCGCGGTGAAAATCGTCTGATACGGGAAGCGAGTGGTCAAACACGGACTGCCGCCAGTCTTCCAGGTCAACGCTGATCACGTGGGAGAGGTTTGCGGGGTCGAGCGGCGGCGCCGGGTCCACCAGGATCCCTTCGATCGGGGAGTCCTGCCAGCCGACCGAGTGGGTTGAACTCTCCTTGGGGCGGAAGCGCACGGACACGGTTTCCTGCAGCACGGGCGGCCGCTTGTTTGCGGGGGGACAACGATATCTCCCCGGGGTGCGTTGGTGCGGCCTTTGCCTACCCTAGCGTCGACCACTTCCCGGGGGCGGCTTGAGTTTGCCATGGGATGGGCGGCCTAGACACGCGGCAAACGGGGTCCGCAGCCGCGCGGGGCCTGCCGCCGTCTCCATCGCCTCTGTGGAAGCTGAAACCCGCGGGCCGCGCGGAGGTCGTTCCTTCGACGACCGCACGACGCCGCGGGTCAGCGGTTTTCACGGTTCGGCGGCAACGGCGAGGGCCCTGTTCGCGTCAGGGCGTCTGGCCTTTCGCATCGTTGTCCTTCTTGGGGGGTCGTCCGTCCTTCTTCGCGTTGTCGGCCTTCGCGTATTTCACACTGCAGCCGTAGGGTTTGGTCTCCGTCGTCTCGACGGCCTTGCCTTCCGTGAGAGCGGCCAGGGCCGCGGCGACGTAGTTCTTCACCGTGTTCGCATCTCGCTCCGCGGCATTCACGTTCGAGTCGCTGTCGATGGCGCCGCTGTAGACGAGAGTTCCTTCGCGGTCGATCACGAACATGTGCGGCGTGGTCTTGGCCTGATAGGTACGCCCGACGTGCCCCTCGGGATCCAGCAGAATCGGAAACGCGTACTGGCTCGCCGCGGCGAACGCGCGAATCTCCTCTTTCTTGTCCTCGCTGAAGTGGCTGGAATCAATGGCCAGCCAGACGATGTCCTTGCCCTCAAACTCCGCCGCCGTCGTCTGCATGGTATGGGCCTTGGCGTGATGGAACTGGACGTACGGACACTGGTAGTTTGTCCACTCCAGCACCACGATCTTGCCCTTGTGATCGGACAGGCGGTGTTCCTTGCCGTTCAGGTCCTTCAGGGCGAAGTCCGGGGCGGCCTTTCCGATTTCCGCCCGCACCTCATCTCGAGCGCCGTCGTTGGCCTTTTTTTCCTTTTCACCGGCCCAGGCGACGGACACGAGGAGCGCGGAGATCGGAAGAGCGTCGTGTAGGGAAAGAGTGTAGGATAGGGTGTA
>CAZBFW010000286.1:0-5766 GCA_964491135.1 uncultured Phycisphaeraceae bacterium
CACGAGCAAGGAAGCCAACCGGTCAACCTGTGTGGCGACTGGCGGGTGGCCCGTCCGGGGTCCGTCGAGACTCCAGGCGGGCGCACCCTTGCGAAGTTGCGGATGGCAATTCCCGCGCGCCGCGAGCGACAGACGCATCGCCGATTGGAGGGCGGATGCGTGGAAGGGCCGTACTGCCTTGCGGCTGCCGCAGGGCACAGATAGAATCCGCATTCGATCGGACGGACGGGCCGCCCGATCCCGCGTCACGGATTGAATGCAACCGCAAAGAAGGAGTCCGATTTCCTATGGCCAGGAAAAAAGCAAAGAAGAGCGGCGCGACGAAGGGGAAGAAGGACGTTCTCGTCGTCGCCAGTAAGGTGAAGGCCTACATGCACGGCAAGAACATGAACACGTCCGCCGAGGCCATTGGCTGCCTGTCCCAGCAGGTCTACGCCCTGCTGGATGCGGCTGCCGAACGCACCAAGGCCAACGGCCGCAAGACGGTCAAGCCGCAGGATATCTGACGCAGGACAACCGCGGGTCGACCGGCCGAATCCGGCCTTCTCTCGATCCGTCCGGTGCGCGTTCCCAGACTCGGGCAGGTGGGCGTCGAATCACCTGCCCTTGCCTGTTTTCTTGGCACGGAAGATGTCGTTGCCCGCCCGCGCGGGACGCTTGCAGATCGGGCAGCAGATGGAATCCGCCGCCGACTGCCATTCCCCTCTTGCGTACCGGACCTCGGCCAGACGGCTCAGTCCCATTGCGTCCCGGCGGTACCGAACGTAGCACTCAAACGGGCCGTGCTCCGGACACGTGCAGCTCAGGACGATGTCCGCGCTGTGCGTCCCGTCACCGCACGCGCGCGGTCCGTACGCACCGGGTGCCTCAAACCGCTCGCCGGTATCGCATTCCCAGGTGACGGTCAGGTCGGTGATCGTCCGCTGGCGACCCACCTGGGTCGGGTCCCGCCGATAGAACCGCCAGGCGAGATACGTGCCGCCCGCCACCGCCGCCGCGAACACCAGGCTGAGTACCGCCGTCCGGCGCTGTGGCCTGCCCTGACGAACCTTCACCATTGCCCTGATCCGAAACCCGCCACTCCTGCGAGCGACGAGGGAGGAACCCCTGCGATCCGGTGCCGGCCGCCACTTGCCCGTCGTGGCTTGCCTGCCGGCAGCACAACGCGCGCAGCAAACACGCCCGCCCAAGCGCATCCGGATCATACCGCGATCGCGTCGCTGGAACCAGTTATGGCTGCGGGACCGGACCGGTCCACCAGAACGTGCCGGCGTGGGCGAAGCTGTAATGCGGCATGTGCAAATCAGTGCAAAGCGGGCAGTCCCCCGCAGCGCACGTTGCGTAATACGTCAGGATCGTGCGGCCCATCAGATCCAACGTGGGAACGCGACGCAGGCTGCCGCCCAATGTCACGGTGTTGATGGCGCCGGAATGACGGGACGTCAACCAGGGAAGCACCACCTCCGAATTCCCTTCGCTGAAGCTGTCATCCCAGGGCAGCCGGCCCGACGTGCGGTGCGCCACCCACGGCCCCAGGTTCGCACCCGCCGCCGCATACGTCGCGTCCGGACCGACATCCGCAATGAGCAGCGTATCCATCGGCCGGCGAGGCTGACGACGATCCAGATTCGCCAGGAAACCTTGTGGGCTCGATTGCAGGAAGTCGCTCAGCCCGTAACTGCTGCCCGACACGTGCGCGAAATCCGTCAGCCCCGGCTGCATCGGATCCGCCGGACAACGCAACAACTCCGGATCATGCAGGTAGTGCGGATACAACTTACCGAACCAGCTGTTCGGCAGCGCCTGCCCGGCCTGGCCGTCGCTGATCGGGATCCAGCCGTCGTGGTCCAGACGATATACCTGCAGGGATTGATAGACTTCCTTGAGGTTGTGCATGCACACGGTGTCCTCCGCCTGGCGAATCGCGCGACCCAGCGAAGGCACCAGAATGCACAAGAGCACCGTGATCAGCACCACCACCACCAGCAGCTCCAGCAGGGTGAAAGCTGATCGCCGCGGACTCCAGGTTTTGACGAGAGCACTCATGTTGCCCGGTCGTCCGTCTGTGCTTGTCGTGCGCCCTCTACATAAAATTACATCGAAAACTCAAGCCATGCAAGGCTGAACTCTGATTTCTCCGCCTGCCTATTTCATCGGCAGGAACCGCCTCCCTGCAGCGGGAATCCCCAACGGCCCCCCGGAATCGCTGTCGAAATGCCCATCCCTTACGGTATAATCCCCACGGGCCGGACGGGCGAATCGCGTTCCCTGCTCTCCGGGATTCTCATTGCGACCGTATGGATTCCAGTGAGACTTTTAGATGAGCACCCTTCGAGAGCGTGTCAGTGCTGAGCTGCTCCCATGCGTGTCTCAACCCGCCCAGTACATCGGCGGTGAGATCAACCAGCTCGTGCGCGAAGACCAGTGGGACCGAGCGGACGTACGCGTGGTCATCGCGTTTCCAGACACGTACCCCCTGGGCATGAGCCAGCTCGGCTGCCAGATTCTATATTGGGTCTGCAACGGCCTGCCCGGAGTCGTTGCCGAGCGCGCGTACTGCCCCCAACCGGACGCCGAAGCCCGGATGCGAGCACGACAAATCCCGCTGTTTACGTGGGATACGCGCCAGCCGGTGCGAAATGCGGATATCCTGGGCATCTCACTCCAGTATGAGATGCTCTATACAAACGTCCTGACGCTGCTGGATCTGGCCGGCATCCCCCTGTGCGCGCGAGACCGCGATGAAACCCACCCCCTGGTCATCGGCGGCGGGCCGCAGGCAGACAGCCCCGAACCCGTGGCCGCATTCTTCGACCTGATCGTCAACGGGGACGGCGAAATCGCGATTGCCAGTATTGTGGAGAAGCTTCGCGAGCTGAAACGGGGAGGGGCGAAACGCGGGCAGATCATACGCACGCTGGCCCTTGCGTTCCCCTGGCTCTACGCCCCGTCGCTCTACGAAGTGCGGTATCACCAAGACGGCACCGTGGCGGCCATCCAGCCCACCCTCGCCGACCTGCCGAGCCGGATCTGTCGTTGTCAGACCCCTGACTTCGAAGCGGCAACCGTGCCTCGCCGGCCACTCGTGCCCCACGTGCAGGCCGTCCATGAGCGGGTGTCCATCGAAATCATGCGGGGCTGCCCGCAGCGGTGCCGATTCTGCCACGCGGGGTACACCAAACGACCGTTACGATGGCGCAGCGTGGACCGCATTCTCCGCATTGCGGAGGAGGCATGGCTGGCAACGGGGTTCGACGAGATCGGGCTCCTTTCGCTTTCGACAGCCGACTACCCGCAAGTGCGCGAACTGGCCGAGCGCGTCGAAGCCCGATTCTCGCATCGTCGGGTGAGCATCTCCCTGCCGTCGTTGCGAGTGGACAAAATGCTCGAAGACGTGCCGTGGATGGTGCGGGCGGTCCGCAAGAGCGGTCTGACCATCGCCGTCGAGGCGGCCCGCGACGACATGCGCGCGGCGATCCTCAAGAAGGTGACGGATGGCCGGCTGCTGGATGGGGTGCGGGCGGCGTACGAAGCCGGATGGAGAGGGGTGAAGCTCTACTTCATGGCCGGGTTCCCGGGCGAGCGACCGGAGGATATCGACGGCATTTGGGATCTCAGCGAGACCGTAAGCGACCTGCGGCGGGAGGTCTGTGGTCGGCCGGCGAAGGTGAACGCCTCCATCGGCTGGCTGGTTCCCAAGCCCCACACGCCGCTGCAGTATGCGGCCCAGGCGCCGCCGGAGTATTTCGAAGAGGTTCGGCAGCGCCTGCGATCGCTCGGCCGGCGTAACAAGTCCATCCGGCTCAGCACGCCGCGCATCGATCGATCCGTCCTGGAGGCGGTGTTTTCCCGCGGCGATCGTCGGCTGGCGGGCGTAATCGAGACGGCTTGGCGGCTCGGCGCCCGCCTGGACGGCTGGGATGAGCATTTCAAGCCCCGGTTGTGGGATCAGGCATTCGAGCAGCACGGCCTGGGCAAGGGTTGGTATGCCCACCGCGAGCGTCCGGCCGACGAGGTGTTGCCCTGGTCACATCTTGCCGGCGCGCGGCAGGGCAATGACTACCTGTACACTCAGTACCAGGCACAGTTGGCTGCGTTGGGGTCGGTCCGTGCGTAGGCAGTGGAGAATTCCGGGACAACACACGTCCGCCGCGGCCCCCGCCTAGTACTCCAGCGCTTCGTCGCCGTGCTCACAGGAGATGACGCCCGATCCGTCGTCCACGATCGTCGAGGGTGCCTTCATCGCAGAGGCATTCAGGGTGGCGTTGATGACCTGGTAGTTCACGCCGTTCGACGCGCCTTGCGCGGCTGCCGGGCACGTGGCCTGCGGAATGAGGAACGCCTGGGGCTGGGACAGGGACGTAACCGTGTGGGACGACATCATGATCGCGCGCCGCGCGATGTCCGCGTCGACGGTGATTCCGTTCTCGTCCGGATGAGCGAAGCCCAGCGTGTGCCCGATCTCGTGCGTGGTCACGTTCGCCAGCATGTTCACCCACTCATGCCGCAGCCAGCCGGGACCTGCCACTTCGGCGATGCGGCCGCCCCAGATCAGGACCGTGTCATCCACGTACAGATTGCACGGATCGTAGTCCGCCTGTCCCGCCTGTCGGCCGCCGGACGGGGCCGTGTCGAGGGTCAGATGCACGTGGGTGGCGGCGGGATAATCGGACGCGCGTCCGGTAATGACCCGCATGTCCACGGGATCCAGATCGCAGAGGATGGTTTCGATGCGCACGCGGACCTCTTCCTTGAACACCTCGGCGTCCTCGTCGGAGGTGAGTCCGTCGTACATGGGCAGATCGGCCGGATTCAGCGGCGAGAGGGTTGTACGGGCGTCCAGCGGGCTCGGGCCGCCGTCCCAGTCCAGTACGATGAGGGTGCGGGCATCGCGGTTGGTGGTCGGAGCCCGGCTGCATACGGCAGGCGGCAGCGATCCAACGTCGACGGAAGAGCCGCTCGCGCGGGTGCTTCCCCCGTCGGATGGAACCGCCCCGCAGCCCGCCAAGCCCAGGATTATCACACCCAGGACCGCGGGAACGACCGAACCGGGTACGCGTCCTCTGCGCAGTACCGACATGGCTTCCTCCCCCCTTGCTGATGTCGGCCTGAATTACAGGCCTCCACGGCGAAGTGGGTCTTCAGCCATTAAATGTCGGCGGGGGGGTGGATGTCAACGGCCTCTCAGAGGGCCTGGAAAGATGAGATTATCGGGAGTCGTCAGCGTCCCCTAAGCGTGAAGCTGGGGACACTGGGGGATCGGCTGAAGAAGTGGAGGAGCGAAGCGGCATTCAGGGTGCGCCGGCGCGCACCCTACCGCAGGCGGCGCCAGACGAGCAGACTGGAAGCGAGGAGCGTGAAGGACGCCATGCCGATCGCTCCGCATACGCCGTTGTTGGTGCGCGAGCCGTTCGCGGGCAGGATCTGCTGCGCCGCGTCGAAGATCGCCAGAATGTCCATGTCGTTTTCGAGCGTGACCGTCAGTCCGTTGGAGCTGATGTTCTCGGTGATGTCGCCGCCCCACTGGCTGAAGGCCTGACCCGGACCGGCCAGCGCGTGGAGCGTGACCACGTCACCCGGGAAGTACTCGGGAGCGGGCGGATCAATGAAGATCGCCCCGGCCCCGCTGGGCTCAACGATCAGCGTGAGCTCGCACGGCTGCACGGGCGCGAACGAGACGGAGACGTTCAGCACGTCCTGCACCTTGAACGTCAGCGTAGATCGGAAGAGCACACGTCTGAACTCCAGTCACCGCTCATTATCGCG
>CAZBFW010000287.1:0-5763 GCA_964491135.1 uncultured Phycisphaeraceae bacterium
CCTCGGGGCCCAGATCGATGATCCAGTCGGCCCGGGCGATGACCTCGAGGTTGTGCTCGATCACAACCACGGAATTGCCGTCCTCCACCAGGCGATCCAGGATGGCCATCAACCGTTCGATGTCCGCAAGGTGCAGGCCGGTCGTGGGCTCGTCGAGAACATAGAGATTGCCGGTTTTGCCCAGTTCAGCCGCCAGCTTCAGCCGCTGGCACTCCCCGCCGGACAGAGTGGAGACGGGCTGACCGAGCGTCAGGTAGTCCAGGCCGACCTCACAAAGCAACTCCAGGGCCGCGTGGATGCGGCCCTGCGTGAAGAACGCAGTCGCCTCGCGGGCGGTCGTCGTGAGCACGTCGTGGATGCTGCGGCCCTGCCAGCGCAGGTCGAGAACCGCGCCCGTGAAACGCCGGCCGTGGCAATCGCCGCACTCCGCCTGAACATCGTCCAAAAAGTTCATCTCAACGGAGATGGCGCCCTGCCCCTTGCAGGTGGGACAGGCACCGGCGGAGTTGAAGCTGAACAACGAGGCCGGGCGCCCCGTGGCGCGCGCAAAAACCTTCCGAATGTCGTCAAAAACGCCCAGAAACGTCGCGGGGCTGGAACGGCTGCTTCGCCCGATGGGATTCTGATCGACCACCACCGCCTGCGGCACCTGACGCACGAACGCTTCATGCACGAGGCTGCTCTTGCCGCTGCCGGCCACCCCGGTGACACAAACCAGCACTCCCTGCGGAATGTCGACGTCAATCCCCCGAAGGTTGTGCACGCGGGCGTCTCGGATACGCCAATAGTCTGTCGCACAACGGCGCGGTCGTCCGGTGCCGGAACGCCCGCCGCCCATCAGCCGGGCCGTCTGACAACCCGAAACCCGAAATTCCTCGAGACTCCCTTGGAAGCAAACCTCGCCCCCGCCGCGGCCGGCGCCCGGACCCAACTCCACAATGTGGTCGGCGGCCGAGATGATCGCCGGTTCGTGCTCGACGACCAGCACGGAGTTGCCCTGGTCCCGCAGTCGGCAAAGCATGCGGATCAGTTGGGCAACGTCGCGGGCGTGGAGCCCGATCGACGGCTCATCCAGAACGTACATCAGCCCCATAAGGTCGCAGTCAAGCTGACGGGCCATCTTGACACGCTGGCTTTCCCCGCCCGAAAGGGTGGAAACCGCACGTCCGAGAGACAAGTACCCCACGCCGATGCCGATGAGGTGCGAAAGAATGCCGCGCATCTTGCGTATGAGCGGCTCGGCCACCGGGCCGGCCACCGTCGACAGCCAGGCGTCCAGCGCGGGCAGCTCCATCTGCACGACCTCCCCGATGGACCGGCCGGCCACCCGCACGGACAGTGCCCGTGGATTCAGCCGCAAACCCCGGCACACGCCGCAATCGCCATAGGTGAAGTAACGTTGGTAGGCATTCCGCTTCGCCTCGGGCAGCTCATCCTCCGCCTTGTTGACGTAGAGCCGTTCAAGCCTGCGGGCGACGCCTTCCCAGGTCTTGGAATACGTGCCCGCACCGTGCGGCCTTCTGATCGGGATGCCCTCGGCGTAGAGCAGCCTGTCGAGATCTGCGGGGGAGAAGTCACGCAGGGGCCGGTGGACGTCGAAGAGATCGATGGCGACCAACTCGCGCCAATTCCAGCCGCCGATCTTGAAGTCCGGGTGCGTGATCGCGCCGTCATGCAGGGTCTTCTGCATGTCCAACAGCGAACGCGGGTCGACGGTGATACACTTGCCCAGGCCCTTGCAGGCCGGGCACATACCTTCGGGGTGGTTGAAGGAGAAATGAAACGACGCCAGGTTCGGAACGTCGCCGCACCGGGAGAACAGCATCCGCAGATACGTGAAGACCTCGGTGGCCGTCCCCACCGTGGACCGGAGCGTCCGGCCCATCCGCTTCTGATCGATCACGATGGACGTGGAGAGGTTGTGGATGGCATCGACATCCGGGCGGGAAAGCTTGGGCAGGCGCCGGCGGGCAAAGGAGCTGAACGTCTCGATGAGCTGTCGCTGGGCCTCGGTGTGCAGCGTGTCGAAGACCAGCGAAGACTTGCCCGACCCCGAAACGCCGGTGAAGACCACCAGCCGGTCCCGCGGAATGTCCAGCGTGATACCCTTGAGGTTGTGAGCGCGGGCGTTCAGAACGTGGATGTGGCTTCGCGTGTTCACCGTCGCTTCAACTCCGCAACAAACTCGTCCAGCCAGCGAATCTCCGCCTCCAGCAGGTGGACCGGACGTCGGGCGACGGCGCAGTGGTGGACGGGGCACCCGCTTGATTCGAGGAAGGCGTCGAGCTCGCGATAGCAGGCGATCCGTTCCAGCAGCTTCCGCCGATAGGCCCTCAGGCTCGCGAGGACCTCTCGGCGAGACAACAGGTGGAGGTTGTACGTGGCCAGGTCCACTCGCCATTTCACGTGCTCGGGTTCGGCCAGCCACTCGCAGAGCCCCGCCAGCAGCGCCTCCCGTCCCTTCCGGGTCACCGAGTACACCTTGCGCAGGCGGCCGTCACAGACCACTTCGCGGCAACGGACCCGCCCGTCCCTCTGGAGGGATCGGAGCTGCTTGTAGATGGTGGATTGGGACAGGTGTGTCCAGAATCGCATGTCTCTGTATTCCACGACCTCCTGAATCTGCCAGGGGTGCATGGGCCCTTCACAGAGCAGCCCAAGAAGGGCGGTGTCGGCATTGGACAGCGGTGCGCGGGAAGGCATAGGCGTGGGTCCTTATACTATACCGGTATAATATAGCCTATGGATAATATAATGCAAGACCCTCGCACGCGGGGGATGGAGAAGCGAGGCAGGAGCCCGCCGCCCGGCCGCGTCCGGACATCATCGGCAGGAGGAAGGCATCCGGAGATGGAGCGTCGCGGTCCTGGCCGACCGCCTCCACCCACCGGTCCGGGACGATGGGGCTTCCGGGAGGCTTCAAGGAGGGTGGTGAGCGAAGGGATGCACCGCCGCGTCAGTCCGCGGCCGGTTACTGGCTGAAGTCCCGCGTGCCTTCGGAGTCCACGTCGCGGACGGGCTCGCGCTCCTTGGGTCGGCGCTTACGGGCCTCTTCCATGCCGGGCGGAATGCGAAACGCCTTGTCCACGTCCCAGCCCTCGAATTCGCACAGTTCCTGGAACAGCGGGAGCAGGTCGTCATACACGTCCTGCCGCACTTCCAGATCGAGGCCCTCCCAGAGCCGGTGCTTCATGTAGCTGGAGTAGGTCGGATTCTGCATAAAGACCTGGACCCAGTCCCGAAGCATCCGGGGGAACGACTGAAACATGCGGCGTTCGTTCGGGTCCGTGCTGGGGTCTTCCGAATACTTCTGGTGCACCCACTTCGCCCGCGCCAGGGCGGCCTCGAAGCCGTCGGCGTTGCCCAGGCTCAACTGGCGCAGGGCCCGATCCAGCAGCGACCCGATGGCCGCCGTGGCCGACCGCGAGGTCTCAGCCGCTTCCCGCCAGATGCTGAAGACGAACGACTCCAGCGGCTGAAGATACTGCGGCTTCGTCTCGCCTGTGTCCGGGTCCACGTCGTAGTCCCGCAGGTACTCGTAATAGTACCGGGCGCGAGCCATGGACCGGGCGTCGCCCTCGAAGTACAGGGTCATGATGGACGTCCGCAGGAAGTTGACGTGCCCGGTCCAGTATCGCGGCCCGGACGTCCCTTCTCGAAACTCCGGGTCGTCCGCGTCCTGCTGCTTGCCGACCTCCAGGAACGATTCGTGCGTGGCATCGATGAATCGCGGGTCCGGCAGAATGTTGATGAACGAGTTGAACGGCTCGTCAAAGTCCGGCTCCACAATGTAGCGGCCGCGCTGCACGGTGTTCTGAAGGGCGAAGTTGATGAACCGGGCCGTGTTCATGGCGTCGGAGGGGTCGAGCTTCTTGATGCGCCGCGTGACCTCGTCGCCCAGCGTCGCCCAGTACAAGGTCTGGCCGAACGGCGTCCGCCAGTCCACCGGGCCGTATTTCTCCATCAGCCGGAGCATCCACTTGGGATCCATCCGGAACTGGGCGTCCAACTCCCGTGCCCGCAGGGAGGCCAGCAACCGGTCGCGGGCGGCCGCCGTGCTCTCGTCCCGCAGAATCTCAAGGCGCTCGTTGATCTTCTGTTGCGCGGCCTCGTCCACCGTCTTCCGCAGACGTCGCACCTCCGACTGCGGCCGCATGTAGCGGGCCACGAACTTCAGCAGGCCCGCGTCGGCGCCCAGATCCACCTCACCCAGCCGCTGCACGAAGGCCGCCACCGCCGGATCGGATGCGATCAGGCCATCCACATCCGGGTCTGCCTCCGCCACCGGCCGGAACCACTCGATTTCCTCCTCGTCCGTCAGGGTCGGCGGACACGTCCCCAGCACGCTTTCCACCTGGACGGCCAGCGCCCGTTTGTAGTTGTAGTGGTGGTCGTCCGTCATGTCGCCGATCTTGTGCCAGAAGATGTAGGCCAGTTCCTTGTAGAGGCCGTTGGATTTCGGATTGTAGATCAGCCCCTGGTCGCGGATCAGCCGGACGCCGTTCTGGACCCACTTCCAGCGGCCCTCCGCGGTATACTCGCACACGGAGATGTTATACGCCTGGTTCCACGCGTGGTACTGCCAGACCTTGTCAAACTGTGGAGCCAGCTTGCACATCCAACTGGACAACTGCATCAGTTCAAAGAAGCGGCCTTCCTGCTTCAGCTCTTCCGCCCGGCCGAAGCCCACCACGATGGCCAGGCCCCGCAACGTGCCCATCTGCGTCACGAGCGAAATGTCCGCGGGCAGCGTGCCGATCTGATGGGGATCGATGATCAGCTCGTAGTCCTTGCGGATCTGGTTGAGGGGCCCGACAAGCAACGAAGCCCCGATCACCGCGCTCAGGGCGCCCGCGACGGCCGCTGCCTGGATCAGCCGATCGCGACGCTGCGCCCGCTCCCGCAGGCGAAGGTATTCCGGAACGCGGATGGAGCCTTGCACCGACATCTCAGATTGAAACCTCCGAGACTTCGCGGAAGTAGAACATCAGGCAGGCGGCCAGCAGCACAATCCCGGTTTGCACCACGCCCAGCATGCCCATTCCCTGGAGCACCCACATCAGGGTCACGTTGCGCCCGTCTACAAACGTGTTCACGGCGTCGAAGTACGGAAAATCCGGAAGCGCGAACAGAATCACCCGCAGGACCAGCCCGAAGCCCGCCTGGAACATCCCCTCCAGACCGTCCGCGCTCAGGTACTGCACGGACTCGCCGATGAAACCGCGAAACTCCGCCAGCACGTACACGGTCAGCGACGCCAGAATGGCCACGGGAAACGAAAACACCGTGGTGGCCGCCAGGCCCAGGGCGGCCAGAAACATCAGTTTGAACAGAATCAGCGACAGCACGCGCAGCAGATTGCCCGCGAACGACCCGATGCCGAACATCACCTCGACCGCCGGCGTCGGCTCCAGACGGATGATGAACGGCCGCACGTCGTCGTAAGGGTGCTCCGGGTCGACGACAAACGACGCGTGGTTCACAAGCTGGATGCGCAGGGTGTGGTCCTCCGCCACCGTGTCGGCCGGCACGGAAAATGTGTGATACCGGTCATGCACGTCGCGCCGGAACTCCACGTACGGGCGGACCTGGTCCGGGTCGCCGATCACCCACAGTGACCGGACCACCTCGTCGGGCGGGTAGTTCGGAGCCATCGCCTTGTAACGAATCTGGATGGACTTTCCCGGACTGCGGTCACAGCGCACGTCCCGAAACAGCAACTCCCGGTTCTCGCCGGGACCGATGTTCCGCCAGTGCTGCTCG
>CAZBFW010000288.1:0-5754 GCA_964491135.1 uncultured Phycisphaeraceae bacterium
GGACGGGCACAGCGAGTAGAAATCGCCCCATTGCGGATTGTGCAGGAACGTGTTGCCGTTCCCATCGACGGCCACAAGCTCCGGATGCGCGTCCAGAACCGCCCCGCGGCTGGGGTCTTTGCCGGCATCCGGCGTGTGGTACGCGTAGAAACCGAACTCCGTCCAGGCCTCGGCCTTCATGCCGCGACGGTGGATCTGGTCGACCAGCCAGGCGATCAGGTCCGATCGCTGGTCCTTCAGGCCGTCCCACTGCGGCAGAATGCGGCTGCCGGGATATGTCACGCAGCCGCGCACCTGCATGGCGATGTAGATGGTGTTGAATCCCGCGTCGCGCAGGCGGTCCAGCCGAGCCGCCAGCGCGTCCGGCCCTTCGACGATCTCCGCCTTGTCCAGCCAGACGCCGCGGGATTCCAAGGCCGGTGGCACCTGCTCCAGGGTCCATTCGGCTCGCGGTGCGCAACCGGCGATCAGCAGGATGACTGTACAGAGCAGACGCATCTCAGTCGCCTCTTTGCATAGGTGGCATGCCCATTTCTGCCAAAGGCGGATATCGCAGGTTGTGGCGCAGCCGGCGCGTCGGCCCGCGAACATGCCCGAGGCTGAAGCCTACGGGCATGGCACCCACACATGAGATTCAGCGTGGTGCGCCAGGGCGGCCCTTGCTTGTGGGACCAGCCACCTGTGGGACCGGCTTTCCAGCCGGTCTGGTGCGCCGAGGCGCACCCTACTTTCCGCGGCCATAGTAGTTCACGTCCAGCGCATCCAGGCGCTGGAGATGGGTCTGCAGGCGGTGCGAGAAATCCTCCCAGCTCTTCTGGTCCGCCGGCGTCCAGGCCACCTCCGCCAGGGCGCAAGCGCGGGGGTACGCCATGATATCCACCATGGGTCCGTCCGTGATGTATTCCGCCCACACGTTTGCCTGCACACCCAGGATGTGCTTCGCTTCTTCCGGCGACAGCTCCGCCGGTGTCGGTTCGTAACCGTAAACTTTCTCCAGGGTGATGACCCTTCCCTTGACGTGGCCGGGGTCGTCTTTCTTCTCGGTATTCCAGAAATTCAGGTAGCAGTGCGACGACGGCGTCATGACCGCATCGTGGTTCGCCTTGGCCGCGGCGATGCCGCCCTTGGTGCCCCGCCACGACATCACGGTAGCCCCGGGAGCCAGGCCGCCCTCCAGGATTTCATCCCAGCCCACCAGCCGCCGGCCCTTGCTCTCCAGGAAGCGCGACATCCGCGTAATGAACCAGCTCTGCAACTCGTCTTCGTCCTTGAGACCTTCCGCCTTGATGCGGGCCTGGCACTTCGGGCAGGCTTTCCAACGGACCTTGGGACACTCGTCCCCGCCCACGTGGATGAACTCGGAGGGGAACAGGGCCAGCGTTTCCGCCAGGATGTCCTCCAGGAACGTGAACGTCGCATCGTTCCCCGGGCAGTATACGTCCTCGAAAATGCCCCACGTAGTGCTGACTTCAAACGGCCCGCCCGTGCACGAGTATTCGGGGTATGCGGCAAGGGCGGCGAGGGCGTGGCCGGGCATCTCGATTTCCGGCACCACCGTGATGAACCGGTCCGCCGCGTAGGCCACCACGTCGCGGATTTCATCCTGCGTGTAGAACCCGCCGTAGCGCTTGCCGTCCTGCAGGCGCCAGGCCGCGACCTCGGTCAGCTTGGGGTACTTTTTGATCTCGATCCGCCAGCCCTGGTCCTCGGTCAGGTGCCAGTGAAAGATGTTCATTTTGTGCAGGGCCATCAGGTCGATGTAGCGCTTCACGTAATCGGCCGGGATGAAATGCCGGCACACGTCCAGGTGCATGCCCCGCCAGGAGTACCGGGGCCGGTCCTGGATCTTCAGGCAGGGGATGCTCACCGGGCCGGTGTCGGCCGGCTTGGCGGCCAGTCGGTCCGGCGGCAGCAGTTGCCGCAGGGTCTGCACGCCCCAGAAGAGACCCCGGCCGGTCCCCGCCCGGATCTCGATGCCCTTCGGCCCGACGAGCATCGTGTATCCCTCGTCGCCCAATGCCTCCGTCGCGGGCCCCAACTGCAGAAAGATTGCCGGCTGATCGTCCGGCGCCGACGTCACGATCTCCGGTTTCCGGCCAACTGCCCGCTCCAGCTCACCGGCCAGGTAGGCCGCCACCTTCCGCGCGTCCTTATCGTCCCCAGCAGCCACGATCGGCGCCGCGCCGTCCAGGGTAAACGTGCCGTCGAGCACTTCCATCTTCACCGGTTTGGGCACAATGTCCGGACCGGTCGCGGCAAGCGTTGTCGTGCAATACGCTCCCATCACAACGGCCAGCAGGCCGCCCACAAAACGTCGATTCATGATTGTTCCTTTCCGTATCCGAGGTCCGCCGGAGCGGACTCTGCAGACCGTCCGCGCAACAGTCGAACCAGCACCACGAAGCACACCACGGCCAAGGCCAGCAGCTCGAGCCCGGCAGTCCGACTGCCCAGGATGAACTCACCCGTGCCAAACAGCGCCGCATAGACCATCACGACACCCACGATGACGCACAAGATGTCCGTTCCCAGGCCCCGGTCGGCTCTGACCTCCGGCGCCCGCTCTCGCAGGGGCGCCCAGCCCGGCCCGCCGGGGCGGACCTTGCGGTAGAACGCGATCAGTGTCGGCCACGGTTCGGGCCGGGTGAGGAAGGTCACCGTCAGCCACACGATCGTCGTGCCGGCGACCACGATCAGCATGGTATTGGCGAAGCCGAATGAGCCCGGCCTGTAGATCTGGAGCGTGCTGGCGATGATCATGGACACCGCCATCGCGGTGATTTCGCTCCAGGCGTTGATTCGCCACCAGTACCAGCGAAGGATCAGGACGAGGCCCGTGCCCGCGCCCAGGGCCAGGATGAATTCCCACGCCTGCTTGATGGTCTCAAACTGCCTGGATACCACGATACCCAGCACGATGGTCACCACCGTGACCAGCCGCGAAATCAGCACGTAATGCCGCTCGCTCGCCGCCGGCGCGATGAATCGCTTGTACACGTCATTGACCACGTACGACGCACCCCAGTTCACCTGGGTGGCAATGGTCGACATGAAGGCCGCCAGAAACGCGACCAGCAGCAGCCCCAGCAGGCCGGTGCCGCTCAGCAGGTCCACCATCATCTTGGGGTAGCCGCGTTCCGGGTCCAGCGCGCCCGCGTCGTTGGTCAGGCCGGGGTAGTAGACCACAATGGAGCACAGGCCGACGATGATCCACGGCCACGGCCGCAGCGCGTAATGGGCCATGTTGAAGAACAAGGCCGCCAGCAGGGCATGTCGCTCGTTCTTGGCGGAGAACATCCGCTGGGCGATATATCCGCCGCCCCCCGGCTCGGCGCCCGGGTACCATGCCGCCCACCATTGCACGCAGATCATCACCAGAAACGTGTTGAGCGCCAGACAGCCGATGCCGGCAGCATCGAATCGGGGGATCATTCGCAGGAATGCCTGGCCGCCCTCGATCCCATGGTGCGCGATCAGCTTCTCCTGCAAGCCCGCCACTCCGCCGACCTTGTCCAGCGAGTAGATCGCCAGAACGATCGATCCCGCCATGGCCACACCGAACTGAACGAAATCCGTAGCCAGCACGCCCCAGAGGCCGGAGAGCATCACGTAGAGGCAGGTCACCGCGTACAGCCCGTAGATGATGTACCACGCCTGCTGGTCCGTGCAGCCCATGGTGACGGACACCACCTTGAACATTCCCACCGTCACCCAGCCCATCACCACGCAGTTGATGGGAAACGCCAGGTACAACGCCCGAAACACCCGCAAGCCCCGGGCGGGCATGCCTGCGTAGCGGAGTTCGGTCAACTCCACGTCCGTAAGCACTTCGCTGCGCCGCCAGAGCCGGGCAAACAGGAAGGTGGTCAACATGCCGGACATGAGGAAGTTCCACCAGATCCAGTTCCCCGTGATGCCGTCCTTGGCCACGAATCCGGTCACCGCCAGCGGCGTGTCCGCCGCAAAGGTGGTCGCCACCATCGAGACCCCCAGCAGCCACCAGGGAGCGGATCGGCCGGAGCAGAAGAAGTCCGCCAGGCTTCGGCTGCCCCGCCGCGTGAACATCAGCCCGATCGCCAGCGAAACAACGAAATACGCAACAATCGCCGTCCAGTCCCACATACCAAGCTGAATCATGAGATGCCTGCTCCTCGATGTCGGCGTGCTCGCCGGCCGTTTCCGGAAGGCACGGGCCAGGCGTCACCCGGACGCGCGGCCACGTGGCGCAGACGGGGCGAAAGCCCCTCGCTTGCGGGACCGGACCGCTTCACGCTCCCGCAATCACTGCAGCACGGCCGCCGGCCCGAGGGTGCGTTGCTGTCTCAGCCGGCACACCTGCGGGGACGGCTCGCCACTGTAACATGTTCAAACCTGGACGGCAGCGCGTCAATCCATCCGTCATCCCGGAGGCGTTTCCCACCCACGGCCGCCGCGGGACCCGGGCCGGAGGAGCGGCATACCCGTGCCGGTACGCAGGGCATATGCACCGTTCCCGCCGGCCGGGTGTTCGAGTAGAATGGCCGGACAGCGACCTGAGGCCGCACGGAGTCGGATTGGCCGGTGCGCCTTCGCTCGATATGGATATGCGAGGTCCTGGAATGCCAACCACGGCTGCGGCGCCCGTGCGATATGCAGTTCAACGGCTGACAGCTCCCCTCAAACTGGACGGCAAGTGGGATGCTGCGCCCTGGCGGGACACGCCTGCGCTGCACCTGGCCCATCACATGGGCCCGCCACCCGCCCATCGCCCCCGCGTGGAAGCTCGACTCCTCTACGACGACGATGCGGTATACGCCTTCTGGCGGGTCGAGGACGCGTTCGTCCGGGCGGTCGCTCGCCGGACGCACGACTCCGTCTCCCGCGACAGTTGTGTCGAATTCTTCTTCAGCCCATCGGCCCAGGCCGGGCAGAGTTACTTCGCCCTGGAAACCAACTGCGGAGGAACGCTGCTTTTCGCCCGCCACAACCTGCCTCGTGCGGACAGCCTGCTGATCGACCCGGCCGATTGCGCCCTAATCCAGATCCGTTCCTCGCTGCCCCCGCGGATCGAGCCCGAACAGCCCGGGCCCCTCACCTGGCTTCTCCAATACCGACTGCCCATCCGCATCCTGGCCCGGTACCTGCCTGTCGAGGCCCCGGCGCCCGGCGTCACCTGGCGGGCGAACTTCTTCAAGTGCGCGGACGATTCCTCGCACCCCCACTGGCTGACCTGGGCCCCGGTACCCCACGCGCAGCCCGACTTCCACCGCCCTGAGGCCTTCGGAGTCATCGACTTCCTGTAAGCCCGCCACGGCCGGCAGGCAGCCGGGTGGCATGCCTGGTTTCGGGGAAGGCGGATCGGGCGTGAGGAGGCAATGCAGACACGGGCCCAGGCAGAACATGCCCGACGCTGAAGCATACGGGAATGGAACCCGCCGTAGGGCTTCCTACCGTCGGGCAGCTAAGGTCGGCGGTCGGCCCTCCAGGATCGCAATGATCAGCACCACGCAGAAGGTCTGTGTCAGGATCAACAAGGCCGTCGGCCAGGTCGCCCCCGGTAACTGCAGGGCGGCCAACGACGTGGCCATGGTCGCCAGGTAGATGGTCAGAACGGCCGCCCGTGGCGACATGCCGCGCCGGGTCAGACGGTGCGAGAAGTGTCGCCGGTCGCCCCGAAACGGGCTGTCACCCGCACGCAGCCGAACGATCACCACGCTGACCACGTCATACAACGGGACGGCCAGCACCACCACCGGCATCAGCACGCCGTAGGGC
>CAZBFW010000289.1:0-3689 GCA_964491135.1 uncultured Phycisphaeraceae bacterium
GCCTGGGCCGCCTCCACCAGCTTCTGCATGTCGTTGGTCAGCCCGCTGATGCCCAAAAGCCCGCCTTCGCCGGCCATGGCTGCGAGCATGGCGTCCAGGTCCATTCCCGTTCGGGCGCGGACCAGCAGCATGGCGTACGCGTCGAAATCGCCTACACGGTTGTTCTGCGGCAGCCCCGATTGGGGCGTCATGCCGAAGCTGTTGGCCACGCTGCGCCCGTCCCGGATGGCGCAGAGGGAACTGCTGCCGCCGAGATGGCACGAGATGACCCGCAGATCCCGGCGGCCCAGCAACTCGGCGGTCCGCACGGCGATATACCGGTGCGATGCTCCGTGGAAGCCGTAGCGTCGCACGCCGAACTTCGTCCGCCACTCCTGCGGAACCGCGAAGGCCGTCCGCGTCGGCGGGATCGTCTGGTGGAAGCCCGTCTCGAACGCTGCCACCAGCGGAACCTCCGGCATCCTCGTCTGAAACGCCCGCATCGCGGCCACGTACGGCGGGTTGTGCGCCGGCACCGCGTCGGCGAACTCCTCCATGACGCGCAACACGTCGGCCGTCACCCGCGTCGGGTCCGCGATCGATCCGCCATGCACGGCCTTGAAGCCTACCGCGTCGATGCGGCAGGGCAGTTCGCTCGTGCAGATGGCTACCGCTGCCGCCTGGTCCGGCACCGGCTGATGCGTCACCGCGGGCGGGTCGTCGCCGAACCGGATCGTGACCGCCGCATCCGGCTTGCCCACGCCCTCCACGCCGCCGCGCGCGAGGACCTTCTCGTCCGCCATGTCAAACAGGCGGAACTTGAAGGACGTGCTGCCGATGTTGACGACCAGTACGTTCATGGTTCCTGCCGAGCTGCGCGGACGACTATCCCATCATCGCGGACATCAGGTCCTCATGCGGCTGTGGAATGACGTGGGCGCTGACCAGCTCCCCGGCCGCGTTGGCGGCTTCCGCCCCGGCATCCACCGCGGCCTTCACGCTGCCCACGTCACCGCGAACGATGGTCGTGACGTACCCGCTGCCGATTTCCACGCTGCCCACCAAGGTGACACTTGCCGCCTTGCACATGGCATCCGCCGCCTGGATGGACGGATTCGCACCCATGGTCTCAACCAGTCCGATTGCCTGATCCATCGTTGATCTCCGGGCTTCACTCGCTTCGGGCACCCACCTGGCGACACGACGCCGGGCCGCACCCGAAGGGCCAAGCCTTGATTGCCTACTTGCCTGTGCCCTTCTTCACCCTGCCGCGGTCGGGATACAGCCCCGAGAGCTCGTCGTGGGGCCGCGGAATAATGTGCACGGCCACCACCTCTCCGACCTTGGCGGCGGCCGCTTCCCCTGCGGCCACGGCCGACTTCACCGCGGCCACATCGCCTACGATGAAGCTGGTGACCAGGCCGCGTCCGACCTTGCGCCAGCCAAGCATCTCCACGCTGGCTGCCTTCAGCATGGCGTCGGAGGCCTCGAAGAGGGCCACCAGCCCCCGCGTCTCGATCATTCCCAATGCCTGAATCGTTGCCATATCGCTTTCTCCGTCGGCCGTGTCTCGTTGCCCGGCCAGGCCGTTTCTCGCAGGTGATCTATCTCGCCCGTTCAAGGCGTATATTCATCGCCTGCGCCAGATTGCAGCAGTTGCCTTCATCCGTATCGATGTGCACCTCCAGCCTGAAGCTGGGATGCACTCGCGCGATGACACCCTGCAGCGTGGTGGCGCACGTGGCGTGCTCGATAATCAGGTTCATGGAATCGCCCGCCTGGACGCCGTAATGCTCCGCGTCCTTCGGGCTCATGTGTACGTGCCGCTGTGCCCGGATCACGCCCCTGGCCAGCTCCAGCCGGCCGGCCGGTCCGAGCACCAGGCAGCCCGGGGTGCCCTCGTGATTGCCGCTCATGCGAACCGGCACGTCGATACCCAGCCCGACCGCGTCCGTGAAGGCCAGCTCGACCTGCGTGGCCGGACGGACGGGTCCCAGAATCCGCACGTTGGCCAGGATGCGTCGGCGCGGTCCGACCAGATCCACCGTCTGTTCGCTGGCGAACTCTCCCGTCTGATACAGCGGCTTGAACGGAGTCAACTCCGCGCCGGAGCCGAACAGATGCTCCAGGTGCTCCTGGGAAATATGCAAGTGACGCGCCGAGACGTTCACCACGAGTTGCGAGGGGCCGGCCATGTGCCGCGGCTCGAAACGATCCGCGACGATCTCCCGCACGATGCGTTCAATCCGCGCCAGGTCCAGCTTGGATTGCGAGGTGGTCTGGGTCATGGCGTCTCTCCCGGGCCGTCATCTGCGCTGTCGGCCGTTGGGGCGAGCCGGACCTCCGTGCCGCGCGACTGCAGGAGGTTCACCCAACGACTCTCCAGCTCATCGTCACTGACGAGGTACTTGAACTCGCCCAGCTCGCACAGCTTGGCCATGGACTTTCGCCCGAACTTGGAGTGATCCACGGCGATGACCACTTCCTCCGCCGATTGCATCATCAGCCGCTCAACTTCCACCATGAGAAGGTGGGAGTTGAACAACCCCTCTTCCGTGATGCCGGCCGTTCCCATGATGGCGAGGCGCACGTTGAGCGAGCGAAGCATGTTCTCGGCGTGCGGTCCCAGCGCCACGCCCGCCTGGGGCATGATGTAGCCGCCGAGGAAGACCAGCTCCGTCAACGGCGCGTTCCCAAGCAGGTTGGCAATGGGCAGGGAATTCGTGACCACCTGTAACGGGCGTCCCCGCAGCCGGCGGGCAACCTGATACGTCGTCGTGCCCCCGTCGAGGATCAGGGAGTCACCGTCACGCACCATCTCGGCGACTACGCGTCCGATCTCTTCCTTCGCGCGAGTGAACCGGCCCTCGCGGATGGCGTAGCTCAGCGGGTGCTCCCGAGTCCCGACGTAGTAGGCGCCGCCCCGCGTCCGACGCAGGAGACCGCGCTGCTGCATGTCCTGCAGGTCCCGACGCGCAGTGGACTCCGAAACCGCAAAGCGGGCCATCAGGTCGGCGATCGATGCATATCCGCGCTCAGCCAGGTAGGCGGACATCTCTTTCTGGCGATCCTGTGCAGTCACGGCCTTCGATCCCGGGCACGAGGCAGCCTGAATGATATCGCACAATCGGCGACCGGAAACGGAATTATACTGACGGATTCCGTTCATGCAACGGCAATTTCCATTGACACTATGGACAGAATCAATCAGCAAATAGAAGTGCCGCTTTATTTCTCTACGTTTTTGCTGCAAGACGCGTGGGATATGGCTCCGCCGCAGCACTTGGCGGCAGGATGGAGGTTGGGGCGGTGGCGAGCTCGGTTCGGCGCGCCTAGGGTTGGGCAGGAGGAGGAAAGGTCATGTCGGAGGGTGAACCGTCAGGATTCCGTCGGATTGGGCCCGGCACGCGACCCAGCCTGGGGTTGACGCGTCCGCAACGGCAGGCCGTCTTCCGGGAGATGGTGGCTGGGGAGTTGAGACGCGGCGGGATGTCGAGGAGACGCTGGCAGCGGCTGGTGCAGTATGGGGCGCTGCTCGATCTGTCTGCGGTGGAGGCCGGTGAGCTGATCGCGCAAGCCCGGGAATCCGTGGATCGCCAGGAGCCCGTGACGTTGAGATTGGTGCCGCCGGCTCGCGCGGCGGCGGGAAACGGCGCGTGGCCGTTGTGGGCAAAGGTGTCACTGGGATGCGCCCTGTTGGCGGTGGCGGA
>CAZBFW010000289.1:3699-5752 GCA_964491135.1 uncultured Phycisphaeraceae bacterium
GGTGCGCGGTCAGGCCTGCTCGCGTTCAATTCGGCGGAGGATGCGCTGGGCTCGGACGAACAAGCGAGTCTTGCGCCAGGTGAGGCAGGCGAAGGCGATACCGAAGCCCCCGAATACAATCGCGAGCAGGAGAATACCCGGGTCAGACAGAGCGAGGAAGGCCAGCAGGGCGGCCATCCCGAAGCTCAGGAGTGTGCACGCGAAATCAGACCCGGGGAAGGGGACCGCATGGGGGAGGAAGATTCCGATGAGCCGGTGGTCCCGCGCGTTGTACGCATGGCCGCATTCCGGGCATACGCCGGAATACGGCAGCCCTCGCAGGTTGTAGCCGCACGTGCCGCAGAAAAGGGACGTGTTGATTCCCCAGCCGGCGACAGACTCGGTCATCAGGCGGCCAATCTCGTCTGATCCAAGGCTCATGACCGGCGATCCGATGCAAAGGGCCGTCCGAGGTTCATACTACTCGGTGGCGAACATCGCGCTCATGAACTGGGCGGGGTCAAAGGGCTCGATGTCATCCGGCGTCTCGCCCAATCCGACGAACTTCACGGGCACGTTCAACTGGTCGCGGATGCCGATGACAATGCCGCCCTTGGCGCTGCCATCAAGCTTGGCCAGAATGATCCCCGTGAGCGAAACGTGCTCACTGAACACCCGGGCCTGATTCACGGCGTTCTGGCCGATGGTCGCATCCAGGACCAGCAGTACTTCGTGCGGCGCCCCGGGAATCTTGCGTTCGACCACTTTCTGGATCTTCCCCAGTTCGCGCATGAGGTGATCCTGCGTATGCAGGCGGCCGGCGGTGTCGATCAGCAGGACGTCGGCCTTGCGGGCGAGGGCGGCGTCGCATGCGTCATAGGCTACGGCACCCGGGTCGGCGCCGTGCTTGTGCTTGACGATCTGGACGCCGATCCGATTGGACCACTCGGTGAGCTGCTCGATGGCCGCGGCGCGGTACGTATCGCAGGCGCCGAGGATTACGGATTTGCCCTCCCGGGTCAGGTGCTTCGAGAGCTTGGCGACGCTGGTTGTCTTGCCGGAGCCGTTGATGCCCGTGACGAGGATCACCGTCGGGCCGTCCGGCGCGAACCGGATGGAGCGGTCCGCCGGAGGCCACATCGCGACCACGTGCTCCTGAATGAACGCGGCGATCTCCTGGGCCTCGCGGATCTTGCCGTGCTTCCAGGCCTGACGGGTCACGTCAATCAGCTTGGCGACGGTGGCCGGCCCGACGTCGGCCAGCAGAAGCGTGTCCTGCAGATCGTTCAACAGCTTGTCGTCGATCGGTCTGCCGATTGGCAGTATGGCGCGCACGCCGCCGGCGACCTTCTCACGCGTCTTGGCCAGGCCCTTTCGCAAACGATCAAAGAGACCCATTATGCTGTGTCCTCTCCGCCTGCGGCGGATTGCTGCTTGTAGAGCGCGTCCAGCACGCCGTTCACGAAGCGGGGCGACTCCAGCGACCCGTATTCGCGGCTGATTTCGATGGCCTCATCCATGACCACGCGAGGCGGCACCGTGCCGGCCTCCAACTCCACCACGGCCAGCCGAATCACGTTGCGGTCCACGGGCGACATCCGTTCGAGCGACCAGTGCTGGGCAACGCTGCGAATCCGTCGATCCCACATCTGACGCGCACCCCAGCTTCGTCGGGCCAGGTCGGCCGCATACACCCGGGTCGCACGGGCCGGCGCCGACTCCGACGCATCCATGAATGCGTCGAATTCGTCCAGGAACGAATCCCCCTGGGCATCAAGCTGGGCGAGCAGCTGCATGGCCAGAATACGGGCCTGGTGACGGTCGAGACTCACGGGTGCGGTCAGTCCTTCTTGCCGGTGCGGCCGCCGGTCGTCTGGAGCTGGGTGTAAAGGTTCGCAAGCTCGATCGCGGCCAGGGCTGCATCCGAACCCTTGTTGCCGGCCTTGGTGCCCGCCCGTTCAATGGCCTGCTCCAGCGTGTCGGCCGTGATGACGCCAAAGGTGACCGGAGTTCCCGATTCCATCGCAACCTGGGCGATTCCCTTGGCACACTCGGCGGCGATGTACTCAAAATG
>CAZBFW010000290.1:0-5749 GCA_964491135.1 uncultured Phycisphaeraceae bacterium
CATCGGCACGAACCCGCAGCGCACGGAGCGCAAGACCAACGCGGTCATTCGCGAGTTGCGCCTGTACAAGCGGGCGTTGACGGAATCGGAGATCGCCGACCCCGGCTCGCGAGCGGACGCCGATCTGGTGTTGCACGTCGACCTGCGCGAAGCCGTCCCGGAGGGCGAATGGACCGGACCCGGAACCGAACGCGGCTGGTTCTGGGCCTACGGAGGCGATTTCGGTCCGCCCGGGACGCCGCACGACGACAACTTCTGCTGCAACGGGCTGATCACGCCCGATCGCCGGCCGCACCCGGGCCTGGCCCAGGTGAAGAAGGTCTACCAGAACGTCCATGTGAAAACGCATGACCTCGCCCGAGGCGAAATCGAAATCACCAACTGGTACGACTTCACGACGCTGAGCGATGTTGTGGAATGCGTTTGGACGGTTACGGCCGATGGAAAGGCTGTTGCCGGAGGGAAGCTGGACGGTCTGGACCTGGCTCCACACGAGACGCGGACGGTGGCCGTTCCACTGCCTGAGATCACGGCCGACCCCGGCGCGGAGTACTTCCTCGACCTGTCGTTTCGATTGGACCCGGAGCAGCGGTGGGCCAGGCGCGGCACGGAATTGGCTTGGGCGCAGTTCAAACTGCCGCTCTCCGCCCCGGCCTCCGCTCCAAAGCTGGACGAACTGGCGGAGGTGAAGGTCACGGAAGGTCCGGATGGCGTTCTCGTGGAGGCCGGCGAGTCGCGATGGACGATTGACGGGCGAACCGGCTGGCTGGCCTCCTGGAAGCACGGCCAGACCGAACTCCTGACGGCACCGTTGCACCCGCATTTCTGGCGGGCGCCGACGGACAACGACCGCGGCAATGAGATGCAAGTGCGGCTGCAGGTCTGGCGCGACGCGCATCAAAGCTGGAAGCTGAATCGGCTCAACGTCAGCCGGCCGGCGCCGCAGCTTGCGGTCGTTCGCGCCGAAGGCACGCTGGCCGCTGTGGATTCCGCATATACGCTGACGTACTCGTTCTACGGCTCGGGCGACGCCGTCGTCGAGGCTGCGTTCGTGCCGGGTCGCGAGGGACTGCCCGAGCTGCCGCGCTTCGGAATGCAGGTGGGCCTGGCCGGCTCGCTTGCGAACGTGGCCTGGTTCGGCCCCGGCCCGCAGGAGACGTATTGCGACCGCAATGACGCGCGGATCGGACCATACGCGGGTCCCATCGCCGAGCAGTTTTTTGCCGACTATTCCGAGCCCGGTGAAAGCGGCAACAAGGTCGACGTTCGCTGGGTCGCCCTGACCGGCGACGGCGAGGTCGGCGTGCTGGCCGTCGGCCGGCCCCTGCTGAGCGTCAACGCGCTGCCGTTTTCCACGGCCGCGCTGGAAGGTCCCAAGCATCCGTTCGAGATCGAGCGCGGTGACGGCGTGACGCTGAACCTGGACCTGGGGCAGATGGGCGTCGGCGGCGACGACAGTTGGGGCGCCCAGCCGCACGAGGAATACCGCCTCCCCGCGCAAGCGTACGCGTATGGCTTCCGCCTGCGGGCATTCCACCCGGCGAAGGACTTCCCCGCCGATCTGAGCAAGCGTGGCCTTCCGCCGCCGCCCGCGCCGCGCTGAGGGCCGTCCGCTGCGTCAACCAGTTGGACGCTTCGGTTCGGTGAAGCGAGAGCCGAAGTCGGCGGCCGCCCTCATCGGCTCACTGGAAACAAGGGTGCGGCGCACGGCGTGAAAGGAGGTATACTGGATGGGGGTCCTGTCGAGGAGATGACAGGTATGTCTGCACTTCGCATCCTAGCCATGGTGCCCCTGATGGCCCTCGCGGCGACTGGGCTGGCGCCATCAAGGGCGACAGAGCCGCTGAAGCCTTTCATGGTGGTTGTGGTCGACGCCGACACACAGGAGCCGATCCGCGCATTCGACTACCGCTATCACGTTGAGGCGGCGAGCGGCTACGAGGCAGGCAGTTATTATGAATGGACGCCAGTCAAGTCCGACTCCGGCACGGTCCGGCTCAAGCTGCCGGTCTCGTGCCAACTCGCGTTTGACGCCCGCGCCCCCGGTTACACCCACGGCTCGTCTTACATGAGTCGCTATGCGATCAGAGCGGATGATGCGGAGCGTCAGATCAAGCATACCCTGCGACGCGGCGTGACTGTCACCGGACGCGTCATCGACGCCGCCACGAGCCAACCTGTCGCCGGCGTAAGGGTTTCACCGGTGGTCTTTCACAATCCATCATTCGAGCCCGATCACGACCGTTCCGTCTTCAGCCAGCCGGACGGGCGATTCGAGATTGCCGGAATCGGTCATTTCCTGGGTAGCATCGCGTTCGAACATGCAGACTACCTGACGACACATTGGTATCTGGATGATTTCGAGTCGGGCACTACCCGTTCGTCCAATGATATTACCGTCCAACTCGAAGCCGGGGAAACGATCTTCGGGATAGTCCGGGGGCTGGATGGAAAACCGGTCGAAGGCGCCGCGGTGAGCACACGAGACGGTAAATCAACGCAAAGCGCAGACGACGGCACGTTCCGCATTCGGGGTGTGCGAAAGCCATGGGATCACGGCGAGTTCGAAGTTGACGTCAGGAAACCAGGCTACATGCGCTACTGGCGGACGCCGCGTTCCATGCCGGAGGACGGGTTCCAGATCACACTTGAGCCCCTCTTTGAGATCCGTGGACAGGTGTTCGATTCCAACGGTCAGCCGGTGAAGAGATTCTCAGTGATGGCGGGGCCCGGTGCAAACCCCGGGCCATGCGAATGCGCCTATGCCGAGGTGACTGACGACCAGGGACTGTTCTCCATCGCGATCGACACAGAAGCCACGTGGTGTGGAGGCCTGACGGAGGACGGAAAACACATCGAGCCCCGGCACTGGCTGGGCGTCTGGACGAACGGCCATGCGGTATGGGAAGACCTGGTGGCGTTTGACCGCGCCGGGGCCGTCGTCTCTGTCACTCTGCAACCGGGAGTCACCGTCTCGGGGAGCCTCTCGGGGATTCCCACGGGTTTTGAGGCTGGGGAGGCCTTGCTGGTGCCCGAGCGACCGCCTCGGGAATACTCGAGCGAGGAAACAACTCCACAGAAGGTCGGAACGCTCGGAACACCCATCCGCGCGGACGGATCGCTGCGCTTCGTGCATGTCCGTCCCGACACGTATACTCTGAAGATCTCCGGACACGGTGTCACGCCCCGCACACTTACGGTCAACGTTCCGGAGGACGACTTCGAACTGAGTCCGATTCAGGTCCAGGCGGCGGGCCGTGTTGTCGGACAGATCTTCACCCGCGATGGAGAGCCTTGGGGGTTTGCCGATGGCGTGCTCTACCACCCCGCGCTCGGCAAGCATGAGGCCCGGTATTTCAAGGCAGCGGAGGACGGAAGATTCGTGCTTGAAGATGTGCCGGCAGGCGAGGCCAGCGTTGGTGCGCGGTACCTTGGTAGTGACGTAATCTGGTCTGATCTCGCGAACGTGAACGTCGTGCCCGGTGGCGAAGTTAAGGTTGTGATCAACAATCCAGACCGCAGCCAAGACGTGAAGTTTCGCATGGAGATTGGGGACGGAACCGATACGCAATGCGGGACCGGAACGGGGATGGCTGCGAAGCGCCTCGTGGACAACGTGACCGCACGCAAGCCGGCGTTTCGCCTCGTGCTCGAGCCCGTGACCCCTGACTTCGGCACGCTGCCGGACATGTCGGACTGGCGCACGCCTGATGACGCTGGTCTTGTGACGCTGTCGGACGTGCCTGCGGGCAGGTACCGCCTGCGGGTCTTCGATTGGCTGATGTCGCGCGGATTTTGCGACGGGCTGCTATACGAAACCGAGATCGACGTGCAACCCGGCGCCGAGCCATTCCGAGTTCCACTCGGTGCGGGGGCGCTCACGGGGCGACTGGAAGTCTCGAACAAGATACGACGCATGCCGCAGGTTATCGCCATCGAAACGGAAGGCCGAACCCACCCTCGCCGGGCACGTTGCGACAAAGAGGGCAACTTCTGCGTCCGTTACCTGCCGCCCGGGGAGTACATGCTCTTCGGGCATGAGGATGCGAACGGCTACTGCCAACTGCCCATCGTGCACGTATCAAACGACATCACGGACGTGGGCGAGCATGCCCTGATCCCGGGCGTGACGATTCGCGGCACAATTCATCTGGCGCGCGCCATGGAGGCGCCAACTGCCGTGCACGCCAGGGATGCCCGCGGTGCCACGCTGGAGTCCCTTGATTTCAAGGGCCAGAACGGCGAAGAGTACATCATCTCGAATCTCTGGCTGGGGACCTGGACGTTGACCCTCGAACGCGATGGTGAGGTACTGGCCCAGGAAACAGTGAAGGTGGACACCACGCAAGGCGTTGTGATGGATCTCACGGCGAAGTAGATGACTGTGTCATAGAGCCGCGCAGGTGATGACTTCCTGACGCGAGAAACGTCACCTTCCTCGTGACCGCGAGGACCACCATATCCCAGAGTGAGTGACGGCGTTGCGTCCCCAAGCGAGCCACGCGCGGCTCCAACGAAGCACACAGTCCGAGCGGTGGGGTATGCTTGTTCCAGTAGCTTCCCGCGTCTCGTTTGGGCAACTCCCAGGCCAGGTTCCTCGATGCGCGTACGCCGGGCCGTGCAACCGCTTCCCAACGTGCGGTCACGCGTCCTACATGGGGGCGCATCCTCCGTGCAAGCCATTGATTCCAACCCCGTTTTCTTCAATAATAAGTGGGGCTGTAACGAGGGTCGAGGCCGTACTGGCCATAACGCGGGGTGGGTCCTTCCGATGACATCTATGCCTGATCGCCATCGAAATCGCCGTCGAATCACGCTTTGGGTTCTGCTCGGGACGCTTCTGTGGGCGCTGCCGGCCCCGGCGGGCATCTGCGACGAGACCGCGCCCTCGCTGATCCCCCTGGGCAGCCCGTCCGGATGCGACCATTGCCGGTACAACCTGTTTCCGGGCGGGCTGGAGCCCCATCCGGACACGCAATACTACATCGAGTCCGACGTGCCGGAGCAGCTTCTGACGCCCGGCGTCCTCTACGCCACCGTGCCCGTGCTGCCGCCGGACCTGCTCGGCGAGCCCATCCTGTCCATGCGGACGCAGATCGTCAGCGGCGGCTTCACCGCCATCGACGGCGATTTTGATGTCATGCTGTGGCACACCAGCAGCCCGGGCGACGGCAGCGAGCCGCGCCGCATCGTGGTCTACGTCCGCAACGACGGCACCGGCCCCGTGCAGGTGAGCCCGCGGCAGGTCGTGGTGACGGACGGCGGGTACTTCCAGATGTCCGAAACCCTCGGCGTCCGTGTCCTGGAGAACGACTGGGACGCGCCGGTCGGGCCGGTCAGCCTGCCGGCCGGGGCCGGCAACGTCATCGCATACTCCAAGCGATTCGCCGCGTCCTACAACTCCTCCGACACCAGCGCGAACGTCAACTGCTTCGGCCGGGTGCGGGCCGCGGTCACCAATGCCGATCCGGGCACGCACCCCACGACCCTCACCGTGTACGTCATCGCCATCCCCGGCGCCAACGTGAATCAGAACAAGTCGCTCGCGGAAAGCCTGCTGGACCAGGGCGCCCAGTCCGGCGAGCCGTTCGACCTGAACACGCCGCCCAGCGGCTGCGCCAACCGGCGGGCCACCGGCGTGATGGAGACGTTCGTCTGGCGAAGCAACCTGCTGACGCTCGATGCGGCCGCCTTGTCCGCCGACGGCGAGCGGTTCCGCATGGCCATGGCCGACATCAACACCCAGACC
>CAZBFW010000291.1:0-5749 GCA_964491135.1 uncultured Phycisphaeraceae bacterium
TCCAGCTCGTTCCGTCGTTCGCGCCGCCGGCGGCCTGGTTGACGTAGACGCGGGGTTCCGGGGCAAAGAGAGTCTGGAACCCCAGGAAGTCTGCCAGGTCAACGTCGCTGTCCGTGTCGAAGTCAAACGCGTAGAGGCATTCCTGCCAGAGCCACGGAGCGGCCGGTGCGGGCGGGACGCCCGGTCCGCTGACACATTCGGCGAAGGCGGCGGCGTCGGTCTGACCGACTCGTCCGTCGCGATCCACGTCGCCGTCCGGCGCGTTCGTTCCCGTCACCTCAACCGTCACCGTGGCCGGCTGTGAATCCAGGCCGTCGTTGACCTTGAAGGTGAAGGCGTCCGCGCCCGCGAACCCGGGGGTCGGGTAGTACCACACCTCGCGCTGACCCGGGGCCAGCGTATACGGCACGGCACCAATGACCCCGGCGGCCGGATCCACCAGTTCGCCCTCGCCGGGCAGCGCCGTGACCCTGAACGTCAAAGGCGAGCCGGAGGCGGACAACCCGCGGAGGGGCAGCAGGAACGGCACGTTCATTTCGGTCGTCACGGTTTCGGCGTAGGCCAGCGGCATGTACACGCCGCCGTAATACGATGAGACGATTTCCGTGGTCGGCCCGGCCGCACTTGTCCCGGCCTCGGCGTGCCAGACCGTGATGCCGGAACCGCTGGGCTGCGGCCACTGGTCGTCGTGGTCGTTGTTCGTGATCTGGTACAGGACGCCGTTGTCCCAGCAATAGATTTCCCAGTCGCTGCCGTCGAAACCCTGCCAGAAAATGCGACCGAAATCGTCGATCTGCGGGTACTGGTCGTGCTGGCTGTTGGCGGTGGCGAAGACGTTGCTGCCGCTGCCGGCGTATCGCATGGCGATCTCCCAGTCGCCGGCGGAGGTCCGCTCCATCCAGATCACGTCACCCCGCGTATTCACCTGCGGCCACCAGTCGCGGACGGAGTTGGTGGTCAGCCTGAGCACGTTGCCGCCATCGGCGTCGGCGGAATAGACCTCGGCGACGCTGCCGCTGTGCCAGGCGTGCCAGACCACCTTGCCCCCGTCGCTGATCTGGGGGAACTCGTTCTGGTAGCTGGTTTCGGTGATCTTCACCAGGTCAGAGCCGTCTGCATCGGCACTGTAGATTTCGAAATTGCCGCCGTCGTGGCCGGACCAGACCACGCGGTTGTGCACGTTGATCCGCGGCCATACGTCGTTACGTCGCGGCCCCAGCCCGCCGCCGTGGGAGTTGTCCGTGACCTGCACCCTGTCCGTGCCGTCTGCGTTGGCGCTGTAAACTTCGTGGTCCTCCCCGTCCCACGCGTCCCACACGATCCTCCCGGAATCGCTGATGTCCGGGTGCCAGTCGTTCACCTGGTTGTTCGTGACCCGCACCACGCCGGTCCCGTCGGCTTTGGCGGTGAAGATCTCGAAATCTCGTCCGTCAAACGACTGCCATACGATCCGGCCGGCCGCATTGATGGCGGGCGCTTCGTCGGCATAGTCGTTGTCCGTGATCTGGACGAGCTCGCTGCCGTCGGCGGTGGCGGAGTAGATCTCCAAATCGTTGCCGTCCCAGCCGTACCAGACCACGCGGCCGTCCGCGTTCACGGCCGGGGCCCATTGGTCGGCGTTCGCGGCGGTCACCGGGGTGAGTGCGGCCGGATAGGGCGTGGCCGTCGGCACGGTGCCGCCGAGCCGGTGGTCCCCGTTGCTGGGGGCGTGCTCGTTGAAGTTGTAGAGGTACTCCCACCAGTTGTTCAGGCGGGTGTACCCGTCGTGTGAATTGGTGCCCGCCACGTGGGGCATGTGCCGGTACCACCAGATGAAATACGCCATCTCGTACGAGGTCGGCGTGTAGCCCCACGTGCTGCGGCTGACCATCGTGGTGGCCCCGTTCTTGCCGTTGAACGTGGGAAAATCATTCATCCAGGCCGGGGCATAGCTGCTGACCCACTGGGTGTTCGCGTAGTCATAATGGTCACTCCCGTTGGCGGGCAGGTGGGCCGAGCCGATGCCGTACACGCCGCCGGAGACCGTCGTCTGGCCGATGTTCCATCCGAAGCGGTCCCAGATCGTCCGGTCGCCGTTGACGTCCCAGCCGTTATAGACCTTCGTCATGATCGATTCGCAGCGGTGCCCGGTGGCGTGCAGTGAGGGGATTCGCTCGTAGTTCCAGCCTGTAATCACAAAAATGCGGGAACACGCCACGTTGGGCTGCGGCCCCGAATTGCAGTAGAACCCATTGTAGCCGGCCATCGTGGTCTCCCAATAGCCGAAGTACGGGGCGCCGTAGATGACCACCTCGTCCAGCTCGCCCCGATCGACCTTCCGGGCCAGGTTGTAGTCGCGGATGATCGTGGCGTAGTCCACGCCGTCCGGCGAGTGCCAGTTACCGGCTAGGTATTGCGCCTCGGTGTACTGGAACCCGTCCGCCTTCACCGGCCAGAAGTCCATCTCCAGGTAGTAGTTCATCCGAAGGTTCATCAGTCCGTGCGAACCCTGCTCCATTCCGGCCATCTCGTGGTACACTTCGGTGGCCGGGTCGCTCCAGTTGTAGTGGGCGTGCAGCCGGGGATTGCCGGAAACCGTCCTCAGGACCGGGTTGAAGCTGACCGTCCCCAGCCGCGGGTAGAGCGTCTTGACCGCTTGTCCCTCCGCCACGGCGGCCACCCCCACGACGGCGATCAGCATGCTCGGCAGCAGTGACTTCCCCGATTGTGGCATGATTCGTCCTTTCGTAAGGCAGAGCCCGGTGCGCTTCTGGTGATGGCAGGAAACCCCGGCAGGCGCTTCCCATCCCCGACCCATCCCTGCGCATCCCAGCCATCCCGCGACTAGTGCGAGATGGGCGTATAAGCTATTACTTATTCTTAGCGGCTTTCGCGTGGGAACTCTAGTTCCAATCGCTCGAAAAAACGATGCCGTCGTCAGACGTGTCACGCCCCGTAACCTTCGTGTAATCAATAGACTGTGTTCATGCTTTCGCCCGTGACGGCGGCCGTTCCGTCCCCATTGGATCGCGTCAAGTACTGATGCATGGCTGCGGCCGCCTGGCGACCGGCGTTGATGGCCGTCACGACCAGTGATGCTCCGACCACCGCGTCGCCGGCGGCGAAGACCCCTTCCGCACTGGTCTGGTAATTGCGGACTGAAATGTTGCCGCGATCGTCCAGTTGCAGCCCCAGCGCTTCCACCAGGCCGCTGTGCATGATGTGGAGGAACCCCATCGCCAGGAGCACCAGGTCCACCTTCAGGGAGAACTCCGTGCCGGGGATCGGCTGCATCTGCAGGCCGCGGGGACTCTCTGCCCACTCGGCCTCCGCGCCGTGCAGCTCCTCCACTCGCGCGTCTGATCCGGTCAGCCGCTGCGTCAGCACGTTCCAACGGCGGTGGCATCCCTCCTCGTGTGAGCTGGAGGTGCGCAGAATCCTCGGCCACGTCGGCCACGGGGTGGCCGGATTCCGTTCCTCCGGGGGTCGGGCCAGGATTTCAAACTGGTGCACGTCAGCGGCGCCCTGCCGAATGGCGGTGCCCACGCAGTCGCTGCCCGTATCGCCGCCGCCGAGCACGACCACGACTTTGCCCCGCGCGGTGATGCGTTCTTCGTGAGGGATCGTGTCGCCCGCGACGAGCCGGTTCTGCTGCGTGAGGAAGTCCATGGCATAATGAACGTTCCCGTATTCGCGCCCCGCCGTGTCCAGCGGCCGGGGCACGCCGGCCCCCATGGCCAGCAGGACGGCATCGAAGGAGTTGCGCAGGTACCGGGCGGAGATGTCCTCTCCGACGAGCACGCCGGGCTCGAACACCACGCCCTCCTGCCGCATCTGCTCCAGTCGGCGGTCCAGGACGCTCTTTGGGAGCTTGAAGTCCGGGATGCCATAGCGCAGCAGCCCGCCGATCCGGTCATCCTTCTCGAAGACCACCACGTTGTGGCCCGCCCGCGCCAGTTGCTGGGCCGCCGCCAGGCCGGCCGGTCCGGAGCCGACGATCGCCACCCGCCTGCCGGTGCGGCGGCCCGGGGTGATGGGGCGAACCCAGCCCTCGGCGAAGGCTCGCTCGGCAATCTGGTATTCGATGTGCTTGATCAACACCGGATCGGTGTTGATGCTCAACGTGCACGCGGTTTCGCACGGCGCGGGGCAGACTCGCCCGGTGATTTCGGGGAAGTTGTTCGTCGAGTGCAGGTTCGCCGCCGCCTGCTCCCACTTGCCGCGATAGAGCAGTTCGTTGAATTCCGGGATGCGGTTCATCACGGGGCAGCCGGAATGACAGAACGGAATGCCGCAGTCCATGCAGCGGGCCGCCTGGCGGATCAGGGTCTCCTGCGAGTGGGGGATTTCGATTTCGACGTAGTCCTGCACCCGCTCCGGCACGGGTCGGTGGCCCACTTCCTGCCGCGGATACTTGAGGAATCCCGTCGGGTCAGCCACGGTACACCTCCTCGGTCGCCGCGATGAACGGGCTCCGGGCCCCCTCCGACTGCCGCATGCGCTCCAGGGCCTTGCGGTAGTCCACGGGCATGACCTTGACGAACTTACCCGCCATTTCCTTCCAGCTTTCCAGGATGCGCCGGGCGTGGGCGCTGTGGGTCCATTCATAGTGCCGGGTGATCAGCTCGTGGAGCAGGGCCCGGTCTTCCTCGTGGTAGATCGTTTCCAGGTCCACCAGGTCCAGGTTGCACAGCGTGTCGAACAGCTGGTGCTCGTCCAGCACGTACGCGACGCCGCCGCTCATGCCGGCGGCGAAGTTGCGGCCGGTCTGCCCGAGTACCACCACCACGCCGCCGGTCATGTATTCGCAGCCGTGGTCGCCGACGCCTTCCACCACGGCCGTGGCTCCGCTGTTGCGCACGGCGAACCGTTCGCCGGCCACGCCGTTGATGAACGCCTCGCCCGCGGTGGCCCCGTACAGCAGCGTGTTCCCGGCGATCACGTTTTCCCGCTCCACGAAGTCGACGGTCGGCGGGGCCTGCACCACGATGCGCCCGCCGGACAACCCCTTGCCCACGTAGTCATTGGCATCGCCGATCAGATGCAGGGTGATGCCCGGGGCGAGAAAGGCGCCGAAGCTCTGGCCCGCCGAGCCGGTGAACGTGATCCGGATGGTGTCGTCCGGCAGGCCGGTCGGGCCGTGTTTCGTGACCACGCGGTGGCTGAGGATGGCCCCCGCCGTTCGGTGGACGTTGCGGATGGGTCGGCTCAGGCGAACGCGGACTTTGTGTTCGAGGGCCAGCTCCAGCGCCGGCAGCAGCTCCCAATCGACGTGCGATTCCAGCGTGTTGGGCGGCCCGCAGAGGCATCTCCGTGCGGCGGGCTCCTGCATCCGTGGTTTCAGGAAGACACGCGAGAGATCCAGCCCGCGGGCCTTCCAGTGGTCCACCGCCGAGCGGCAGCACAGACGATCCGCGCGGCCGATCATCTCGTCAAACGTGCGGAAGCCCAGCTCCGCCATGATCCGCCGCGTTTCCTGTGCCACGAACCGCAGGTACCGCTGCACGTGCTCCGGGTCACCCGCGAAGCGCTTGCGCAGCTCCGGGTCCTGCGTGGCGATTCCCACCGGACACGTGCCCAGGTGACACTTGCGCATCAGAATGCACCCCAGCGATACCAGGGCCCCGGTGCCGAAGCCGAATCGCTCGGCCCCCAGCAGGGCTCCGATCGCCACGTCCCGGCCGGTCTTCAGCTGCCCGTCCACCTGCACCACGATGCGGTCGCGAGATCGGAAGAGCACACGTCTGAACTCCAGTCACCGCTCATTATC
>CAZBFW010000292.1:0-5748 GCA_964491135.1 uncultured Phycisphaeraceae bacterium
CCCCCCCCCCCCCTATCCTACACTCTGTCCCTACACGACGCTCTTCCGATCTCGGAGCAGATCTCCCCTTCGCGCAGGGTCACGTGACCCCGCTCCCCGTAGACGCCGGTCACCGCCGCCCCGCCCAGGATGATCAGCACGGCCCCGTGGGTGATCACGAATCCGATCTGCCGCCACGTGTACGGCCAGCGCACGACGAGGGCCAGCAGGGCGTTGGCGGCGAGGAGGCCCAGGATGAGCTGGAACCAGGGATGCTCGTAGATGGCGAAGAGCGTGTGCTCCAGGCCGTGTCGCTGCTCATACATCGTGGCGTAGGCCATCGAGACCAGCAGCATCATGAGCAACACGGCCGCCAGGCGCAAAGACGCCAACGGGTGGATAATTGCTTTCACCCTGCCAGTAGGGGTCTGACCATTCGCCCTCGAGTTACCGGACATACCGCGTGACACCCTGCCCGCTGACAGCCCCAAAAACCCGTCACGGTCCGGAAGCTTAGTCTGTCTCGGCTCACGAAGCCATAGGGCGGTCGGGTCACCGAACGTTTTGGGACCGTGTCGGGCGGAGGGTCTGCCGCAGCGCCATCCGGATGGAGCGCGAGGCAATCCAGCACGGCAGCCCTCCCATAACGGAAGTGGCTCCCGTGCGCATCCGACGAATAGGAAGCTGCGCAGGGCGCTCCCTCTGCGCCGCGGATGGTACCGCCGCCCGGCGGCCGGATCGGGTCGTACGCCCGCTCCGCGACGCCGCGCCCGGATCGGCCTGATGTCGACGTTTCCTCTGGCCTTCAAGATCGTTCGCAACGGAGGAGTGGAGGAGGTGCGCGTCGACGGCCGCCCGGACCTGGTCCGCCTGCGGACCGAGCTGGAGCTGATCCGCCAGTACGGCCGGGGGGCCGATCGCCCGGTGGTCGATGCTCTACAGGCGATCGTCGCCGACACCAGCGGTGACGACGTCCGGGAACTGCTGACCATTCTGCAGGATGCGATGAACCCTCTCGTGGAGGCCGCCATCGCGCGGATCGACCGCGAGTCTCCCGGCGTCCGACGGGAGATGTCCGAGCAGGTCATCGCGTCCGAGGCCGGGAAGTTTCGCAGCGACGTGGCGGCCTGTATCCGGCGATCGACGCGGCCGGACGCTGCCGCGCTGGCAGACGCCTATCTCCGTCGATCGCAACTGGAGCCGCAGGACCTCGAGATGCCTGCTGAAACGGGTGTTGCCGCCGCCCTGGTGATCGATCCGGCGAGCCGGCCGCTCCCTCATGAGGAACACAACACGATGAGCACGAACGCATCCGATTCGCAGAAGACCGATCTCGAGGCCCTGGGCAAGGACATTGATGACGCCATCGACTCGTCCGCCCGCGCCGCGGCCGACGACAACGTGGAGGCCGTCCTGAAGGCCGCCGTGGAGGCGGCCGACCAGCTCGAGGTCAACGACACCAACGACGAGGTGGACCAATTCCTCGATGACGCGCTGGCCGAGCTCGATGCCGTGGAGAAGTCGAGTGAAGCCTCCGACGTGGCCGCACCGTCGGCAACCGGGCCTGCCAAGGCAGGCGAAGAGACCGTGGACGTCGACGCCGTCATCGCGGCGGTGGAACAGGCCGACCAGTTGAACGTCTCCGACACAAACGAAGAGGTTGCCGAGCTGCTGAGCGAGGCGCTTCAGCAGGCGGAGCGGGGATCGGCCCCCGCCCAGGGCGATCCGAAGGAGGCAGACCTGGACCTGCACGGAATCACCGCGGCTGTGGAACAGGCAGACCGACAGGTTGTTCGCGACACGAATGATGAAATCCAGAGTGTGCTGAGCAACGCGCTGGAAGAAGCGAACGCCCCGCAGCCTCCGGCCGATGGCGCCGGGGAGGACGCGCAGGTGAACATCGAAGCCTTTGCCGCCGCAATCGAGGAAGCGGACAAGCAGGACGTCCACGATCTGAACGAGGATCTCGACCACTTCCTTGCCCAGGCCCTGGAGGAGGTCGACGCGGTCGTCACGCCTGCAACGGAAGCCCCCACCGTGTCCGGCCCGGAGCAGCTCGAACAGATTGCACGCGGCGAACCCCGCTCGCAGCCCGCGCAATGCACTGACGTGGCCCAGACCGTCCAGGCCGCGATCGATGAGGTGGAGTCGCATCTGGAACAAGTGGCGTCGCAGGTGGATGTTGGAGTGGGCGAGGTGACGGCTGCCGCCGCCCCGACGGCCAGTGTGGACCTGGAAGCGAGCCCCAGCGCCGACGATGTGCTGGCCGGTGTGGAGGAGGGCGTGACGTCGCTCGTGAGCGCCGTGGGGCAGCCGCCGGCACTGGAGGAGGCCGCCCCGCCGCCTCTGGTAAAGGACGATGCGCCGCCGTCGCCCGCAGATGCCCGTGAAGCCCCGTTACCGGATGCCGGCGAAATCGCCGAAGCGCCACCCGTCCGTACGGCGTCAGAGCCTCCGGCGTCCCCCGCCGCAGCCGCCCAACCGCCCGCCGAGACCCCAAAGCCGGCGGAGGCCGCGCCCACCCCTGCGGCGGCGGAATCACCTGCCCCGGCTCCGGAACCCGCACCCACGGCATCCGCCGCCACGGAGGAAGCCACCCCGAAAACCATCCCTGCCGCAGCCGTCGACGACATCGAACGCGGCGTCGGCCAGCTTGCCCGTTTCCTGTCCGGCGAGGTGCTGCAGCTCTGGACGCAGGCCAGGCAGGCGATGCAGGAGGCCCAGGCGTTCCGCAATGAGTCGCAGCGCATCCACGCGGAGGCCGGCCGGGTGCTCAAGGAAGTCCAGGCCATGCAGCAGGAAATCGCCAAGGCTCGCGAGCAAACGCAAGGCGATCGACAGGAAGTGCACAATCTCCGGGATGACATACGAAAGACCCTGGAGCGCGTTCGCCAGTGTGAAGGCGACGCGGCAAACGCCGCGGACGCGGCCCAGGCCGAAGCCCGAAACGCTGCGGCGTTCGCGCAGCAGGCCCGGCCTTCCCAGCCGCCGAAGCAGTGACCCTGACGCTCGGCGGTGCCGCACCCGCGCGCCGCCCGGTTCGGAGAATCTCATGCGCCCGCTGATCCGGTTTGCCGTTCCTGGCCTGGTGTCGATTCTGCTGACTTCATCGGCGTTCGCCAGCGCGCCCCTTCGGCCGCAGCGCGTCCGACAGGCCGACCTGCCCAAGCCGACGGATGCCATCGTGGAACCCGCCCAACTGGCCGGTGGCGTGACCTTCGCAGTGACGATTGATGACCCGGGCGGCGCGTACGCCGCCTATCACGGCGACGTCCAGACCGTCATCGAGGCTGCCGCCACGGAATGGGCGCAACACCTGGACGGGCGGGCGACCATCGAGCTGCGGGTGAGTTTTGAGGCCGGTGACTTCCTCATGGCGTCACGGGCCATGGTGGCCGTCGAGACGGGACAGACGTTCAACGAGAACGACGTCTATCAAATCGGCACCATCTGGGAGGTCGCCGGCCACGGCGATCCGAACGGACTGACGGCTGACGGAGAGATCATCGTGGCCACCGGATCGATCGACATGATGTTCTGGGGCTACCCGGCCGATCCGCCGGGCGATCGCTACGACGCGTTTGAAACTGCGCTGCATGAACTGGGCCATATCCTGGGTTTCGCGTGCTCCGACGACTATTACGCCGGGCTGGCCGATTGGCTTACGTCGTACGATCAGCACGTCGTGGTGTCCGGCGCAACGGCCGGGTTCACCGGGCCCCAGGCCGTCGCGACCTTCGGGCAGACCGTGCCGCTGTCCGACGCCACCTCGCCCGGCTCGTGGCCGCACACGGACATTCAGAGCGGCCCGGGCGCCCTGATGTACCCGTTTGCCGATCCGGGCACGCGCCTGGGGATTTCGGACGTGGAGTTGGCGATGCTGTCGGACGCGGGAATGCCGATCCGGGACGCGTGCGTCGATCCGGAGACCGGAGAAGTGCTGGACGCAGATGCGGACGGGGTCTCCGATTGCGATGATAATTGCCCGGATGATGTGAATCCGGATCAGGCCGACGCCGACGCAGACGGCTCGGGCGATGCCTGCGACGGCTGCCCGAACAATCCGAACCTCACTGCGCCGACCGGGCCGTGTGGTTGCACGAGTGGAGCGTTGGACAGCGATCAGGACGGAACGCTCGACTGCTTGGACGGCTGCCCCGACGATCCAAACAAGACCGATCCCGGCCTCTGCGGCTGCGGTGTGGCCGACACGGACGGCGATGCAGACGGCACGCTCGACTGCGAGGACGGATGCCCGGACGACACGAACAAGACCGATCCGGGCGTTTGTGGATGCGGCAGTCCCGATGCCGATCTGGACGGCGACGGCCGGCCCGACTGCGACCAGCCGTTCATCACCATTGACGACGATCCGGACGACGGCGGACCCACGGGCCCGTCCCGGTCGGGCGGAGGCGGCCGCTCCGTCGCCTGCGGCGCCGGCGTCGCTCCGACGCTGCCGCTGACGGCGGGTCTGTTCCTCGTCACACGTTTCACACGCCGTTCCCGCGGACGCAGATGACGAGCCTGTCACGTAGCGTCGACATGCCCTGCCTTCCACGCAGCCAATCGCCCTCGGCGAGAATTTCGGGAATGGGCTACACAACCATGCCAGAGGATGTATAATGCCCCGCTGATCACCTATCGTTCAGGCGCGTACCGGTTGGTTTCTTGTGGCGCAGTCATTTCGACAAGGAGGCAGAAACAATGTATTGGCTGTTCATTCTCATCGGCGTCATTGCCTATGGCTTGGCCACGGGCGCCACATTCGCCTTCTGACGGCGAGTCGGTCTTTAGCGGGTCCTGACCCGCGAGGAGTCTGATTTGCGCATGGGCGCATGGAGCGGTCTGTTCGGGAAACGGGCCGCTCCCTTTTTTGGCGCGCTGTGCACAGGCCGGCGGGCGTCGCTCACCGGTTCGAAATCGAAGGCGTCCTCCGTCGCTCTGCCCCAGGCAACAGAACGTCACACCGTGAAACCCCGCAGCCGGGCTCGCCAGGCGCTCACGTCTCCGCATCGATCGGAGCCCGTGCAGGGGTTCGAATGAACCACTGCTTGAATTCGGGCTCTTCGCATCCTCGTCACAGGCTTTTGACAACCATGCGCAGGCCCTGTTACACATGTGGAACGCCATAGGAAAGTCTCCGACCGCGCGAGGTTTGCGGAAGCAGGCTGAACGCATTGCATTGACACGGTACCGATCCGATTCGTATGATAGCAGCTGTCAAAGGGAGAGAGTGTACCGTGAGAACGGTGCCATCTCTCCTTTTTTCATTCGCCATTCGTGGCTCTCTCGGCTGGGCCAGCATTTGCGCAAAGGAGGTGGCTATGGCAGGAAGGAGAGTATTCTGGTTCCTTGGAGTCCTGCCCCTCGCACTTGGCGCCGCGGTGAGCGGGGCAACGATCCCACTGGGTGAATCCGGATGGGAAGCGGCGTTTGACGATACATTGGATCCCTATGTCGACATCAGCTACGTCGCCCAGGTGGGCGACGCCGTGATCATCCAGAAGTCGGCGGAGTTCATTCAGGGTCCGGATGAGTTCGGTCTATTCCCGACCATCCCCATTGTGTTCCGCCAGGTTGGGCCATCTACAGTGACAAGCATCGTCATTGCAGACGAGATCATCACCAACCACACGGGTGTGGATTGGATCGACTTCCACTGGGACCTGTTGGACGGGCCGGACGCCTGGTTTGAGTCCGGTTCGGGCTTCATATTCGAAGATCGGAAGAGCGTCGTGTAGGGAAAGAGTGTAGGATAGGGTGTAG
>CAZBFW010000293.1:0-5747 GCA_964491135.1 uncultured Phycisphaeraceae bacterium
CGCCGGGCATACGGGACTGATCGCGATCGGGCACGACGGGACCGTGAACTTCCTCCACTCCGCCCAGCCCGCGGTGCGCGAGCAGCCGCTGCTGGAGTATCTGCAGAAGGACCGCCGGTGCCTGGGCATCAAGATTCTGCGGCTTCGACCGGGTGCAGAGCAGATCATACGAGACACACTGGCCGCCTCCCTGGACGCGACGGACGTAAGCGAGAGATCGCTGAGGGCGGCGCTGGCGGCATCGCCGTTGATGTCGACCGGGGCGCCGGACGGATACGCCGAGGATTGGGCACGGGCGATGAGAATGCAGGCCTATCAGTTGGAACACGACACGCCGGCAGACGCGGAGCTTCAGGACCCGGTGGAGGCCATCGAACGCCGGGTCGGCGAGGAGGTGGGCATCCCGGAGGCGGACCGCGCCTTCGGCGTGCTGGACCTGACCGACCGGCGGCTGGCCATGGTCCGGCCGGACGTGACTTTCTACGGAGCCAGCGTCCCGAAAATCGCCATCGTGTTCGCCTACTTCGCCAAAAACCCGGAGGCGGCCCGGGACCTCGATCCGCAGGTGGAACGCGAGCTGCAACTGGTGATCAAGCGGTCGGACAACGATCTGGCCGCCAAGTACAGCCAGCTTGTCGGACTGGACTTCATCCAGAAGCTGCTCACCTCGAAGGAGTACCGGCTGTACGACAAGGAGCACGGGGGCGGGCTCTGGTGCGGCAAGCACTACGGCGTGGACGAACCGCGATTCGGAGACCCGCTGAACGACCATTCACACGGGGCGTCCGTCCGGCAATGCCTGCGATACTACCTGATGCTCGAGCAGGGTGAGCTGGTCAACGCCGAGGTCTGTGCGAAGATCAAGGAGATTTTCGCAGCCCCGCACCTGGAATTCCACAACGACCGGTTCGTCGGCGGTCTGAACGGTCGCGATGTCACCATTCTGCGAAAGAGCGGCTGGTGGGAGGACTGGCACCTTGACACCGCACGCGTCGTGCACGGCAAGCACCTGTACTTCATGGCGGGCATGGCCCAGCATCCCAAGGGTGAGGAGTATCTGGCCCAGATGGCCCGGGCCGTGGACGAAGTGATCTGCGGCAGGGAGCCGAAACCCAGGCCCTTCGCACACGAGCTGATCCTGCACGATCCGGAAACCGACTTCGGCCGAGCCTCCGGGGGGCCGAACGAAGGACAACCGGTCATCGCGATTGCGCCGCCGACCGCCGGGGCGGAGTCCGCGTACGAATCACCCGTGGTCGAGCCGGAGCTCGAGTTCAACGAGGCATTGCTGTCCTGGAACGTCGACGTGCCGGACGAAGCCACCGTGCGGGTGGAGCTGCGCGTAGGCCGGCTCGCCTACGACACCTGGTCGCCCTGGCTGACCCTCGCGCAGTGGGGCCCGGGCTCGTTCGCGGACGAGCCGCTGATGAAATCCGAACAGGGCAACATCGACAAGGACTACTTCCGATCCACAGACTGGTACGACCGGCTCCAGTATCGGCTGCGCGTGACGGGAACGTCGCAGGCGGTGGGCATTCGTCGCGTCGGCGTTTGCGTCAGCGACACAACCGGCATTCCCACCGCCCTGCCCCGCCCGAAACCGGTCCGCGAGCCGGTGGAAGCCGCAGCTTGGCAGCGCACCCTGCCGGTCCCCTTCCGAAGCCAGAGAACCGACGACCCGCAGATGAAGCACGGTATCTGCAGCCCCACGTCCGTCGGCATGGTCATGGAGTATCGCGGCGTCAGCCAGACGAACGAGACGATCGCCCAGCGGGCATTCGACGCCCGACACCGCATCTACGGCAACTGGCCGATGAACGTGCAGGCCGCGTACACCTTCGGCGTACCGGGATACGTCGCCCGCTTTTCCGACTGGGACGACGTTCGAGCGATGATCGCGGCGGGCAACCCGCTGGTCATCTCTATCGTGGCCAAAGAGGGCGAGTTGCACAACGCGCCCTACAAGAGCACCGACGGACACCTCATCGTGATCACCGGCTTCGCCGACGCGGATCACGTGACCGTCAACGACCCCGCGGCCCGGACCGCCCGCGCGGGACAACGAAAGTACAGCACGGCCGATCTGGAAACCGTCTGGATGCGAGCGAAAGGTGGAACCGCCTATGTACTGCTGCCGCCACAGCCGTAAGCTCGTCCTGTCGACCCTGGGGGTGGGATTCCTGGCAGCCCTGGCCGGCGGCTGCGTCCAACCCCGCGCCACCGTTGACACCACCGGGCAGTCCCTGACCCATGACCCGCTCGTGGACATCGCGGAGTACGACCCGCGCATGGTCGTCGACATCAAATACGCCACGGCGGACAACTTCGTCGGCGAGCCGGTGTACCCCATCGCCCGCTGCTTGCTGAGACAATCCGCGGCGCGGCGGCTGGCACGCGTCCAGGACCGGCTGGAGGGCGACGGCTACGGCCTGAAGATCCACGACGGATACCGGCCGCTCTCGGTCCAGAAGCGCTTCTGGAAGATCATGCCGGACCCGCGGTACGTGGCCGACCCGCGCAAGGGCTCCCGGCACAACCGGGGCGCCGCGGTGGACGTGACCCTCGTCGACGCCTGCGGCGGCGACGTCGAGATGCCCACGAAGTACGACGATTTCACCGAGGCCGCCCACCGCAACTACGCCCGCGGCAGCGAGACGAGCCGGCACAACCGCGATCGGCTGGCCGCCGCCATGGAGGCGGAAGGTTTCAAGGGCCTGGCGGACGAATGGTGGCACTATGACGCTCCCGGCTGGGAGCAACTGCCGCTGCTGGACATCTCGCTGGCGGCGGCACCGGCGTCGTCGGAGAAGGCCATGAGTGATCTGACCCGCGCCCGGGCGTTGGCGGATGAGGGAAAGTTCGCGGAGGCCGAACGCGTCCTCCGCAAGCATGTGCCGGACCCCGGCTGTCCGGCCATCAGCGGGTACGCCGTGGAACTGGACATCCTGCAGCGCATCCGACGCGATTTCCGGCTGTCGGCCGAGCAGATGCTGGAGAAACTCCGCGAGGCCATCCCGGACGCGACGGTCGAAGACATGAACCGGTGGCAGGAAGAGGGCATCCTGCAACATCGCATCATCGACGGTGAGGTCCGCTTCTTCGCGCGGGAGCCGGGCAATCTCTTCCGCATCAGCGAGAAGGCCAAGGCGCGCCGGGTCAGCCCTCCGGAACGAGCCGGCTGGTCCTTTTCGTCGGCCGCCAATGCCGCGCACGTTCTGGAGGTCGCGCGGCACAGCAAGCAGCCGGCCGTTTATCCCGTCAAGCATCACGTCACCTACACGCTGACCGTCAATAAGGACCACCCGCTGGTGAAACCGGGCGCCGTCGTCCGGTGCTGGCTGCCGTTTCCGCAGGAGTACCGGCAGCAGACCGACGTGCGGCTGATCGCCACCGATCCGCCGGGCGGCCACGTGGCCCCAAACGGATCGCCCCACCGCACGATCTACTTCGAGCAGACGGTGACCGACCCGTCGAAGCCGCCCCGCTTCCAGGCGAAGTTCGAGTTCGTCACCGCCGCCTGGTGCCCGGATCTCGACCCGGCCAAGGTCAGGCCGTATGACCGCGCGAGCGACGTGTTCCGTGACTACACGGCCGAGCGCCCGCCGCACATCGTCTTCACGCCGGACGTCCGCCAGATCGTGGCGGACGTCGCGGCGGACGAACCGAACCCCCTGCTGCGCGCGCAGAAACTGTTCCGCTGGATGGACGCCAATGTGCCGTGGTGCGCGGAGATGGAGTACAGCACGATCCGCAGTATCTGCAAGAAAGGCCTGGCCGCCCGACGCGGCGATTGCGGCGTGCAGTCTCTAACGTTCATCACGCTGTGCCGGGCGGCGGGTATCCCGGCCCGCTGGCAATCCGGGTGGGCGCCGCGACCCAACGAAGTGAACATGCACGACTGGAGCGAGATCTACATCGAGCCGTGGGGCTGGCTGCCGGCCGACGCGTCGTATGCCCTCCAGAAGCATGACGATCCGGAGGTGCAGACGTTCTTCTGCGGGCACATGGACCCGTACCGAATGATCGTCAACCTGGATTACGCCCAGCCGCTGTCGCCCGCCAAGACCACCTTCCGCAGCGAGCCGAACGACTTTCAGCGCGGCGAGATCGAGATCGACGGCCACAACCTCTACTTCGGCGAGTGGACCTACGACTTCGACGTGCGAACCGTCCCGCAGGAGGAGAGCTGGACCGCCCTGGCCGAGGCGATGGATGCGGTCGTTCCCGCCCGGCTGCTGGAAGGGAACATGTCCGGGGCGGTCATCCGCGTGGGCCGCAAAGTCGGCGAGGGCTATGAGGAATGGTCGAAGGCATACGGCTACATGCAGTTCCAGCCGGAGCCGGTACCCATCCCGGAAAATGCGATCTTCGACATGGCGTCCATGAGCAAGCCGCTCGCCACCGGCACCGCGCTGATGATCCTCATCGACGAGGGCAAGGTCGGTCTGGACGACCCCGTGTCAAAGTACCTGCCAGAGTTCGCGGAGGGCGACAAGGCAAGTGTCACTGTACGTCACCTGATGACGCACATGTCCGGCCTGCAACCCTACGTCGGCGCCGACGAACAGAAGCCGATCAAGGACGAGCATGGATTTCCCTGCCGCGATGCGATCCGCAAGTACATCCGCGAGCTGAAGCTGTCACGCAAGCCCGGCGAGGCGGTCGTCTATAGCTGTCTCAATGCGATCCTCTGCGCCGAGATCGTCCGCACGGTCACAGGCATGGAGCACAGCGAGTTTCTCGCCCAACGAGTGTTCAAACCGCTCGCAATGGTCGACAGCGGCTTCAATCCCGCCGCCGACCTCGACGATCGCATCGTCCCCACCACCCAAACGCCATATGGCCGGGGGCCGGGCGGCTTTCTCTGCGGCCAGGTCCACGACCCGCTGGCCGCCATGCAGGACGGCGTCTCCGGAAACGCCGGCCTGTTCAGCACGGCCGCAGACGTGGCCCGGTACGCCCAGATGCTGCTCAACGGCGGGGAGCTGGATGGCGTGCGAATCCTCTCCGAAGACGCGGTTCGCATGGCCACAACAACGCAGAACCCCGGCGGCACCTCCGCCAAAGGCGAACCCGACCACCGCGGCCTCCTCTGGGCCCTGCACCAGCCGGAGCCGGACGCGACAGGCCTGGACGCAATCCCCTTCTTCGCGCACACCGGCTACACCGGAACCGCCATTCGGGTCTACCCGGAGCAAGGCATCTATGTCATCGTGCTGGCGAATCGCGTCCACCCGGACGACAAGGGCCAGGTCGGCGCCCTCCGGACGGCCGTGTGGCAAACAGTAGGCGATATCCTGATGGGAACGGCCAGGTAGCGACGAGGTTCAAGCAGCGGGGCCGCGTCCCGCCTTCGCCAGGAAAGGAGCGCGCACCATGCCCGATTACGACCTGATTCTGCGAAACGGCACGGTATACGACGGTTCGGGCTCGCCCCCCGTGACCGCCGACGTGGCGATCTCGGGCGATGTCATCGCCGCCGTCGCCCCGCTGCCGCACGCCCGGGGCCGGGTGGAGCTGGATGCCGCCGGGCTGGTCGTTGCGCCCGGCTTCATCAACATGCTGAGCTGGGCTAACGAAACGCTGATCGAGGACGGCCGGTCACAGAGCGACATCCGCCAGGGCGTCACGCTTGAGGTGCTCGGCGAGGGCCGGTCCATGGGTCCGCTCAATGACTCCATGAAGCAGGAGATGGTCGAGCAGCAGGGAGACATCCGCTACAACGTGGAATGGACCACGCTGGGCGA
>CAZBFW010000294.1:0-5725 GCA_964491135.1 uncultured Phycisphaeraceae bacterium
CAAACCACATGATGGCAGAACCTTCCGACCGTGGAGTCCGGTTGGGCGTCGCGATCACGCGGCTGGCGGCCGCGCTGGTCATTGTGATTCTGGTGACCGGATGGCTGAGCGAGCTGCGCCGGGCCGGGACGGACCCCAACGTGCTGCAGCGCGACTGGACGGCCTTTCATCGCGCGGGCCGGATGCTGCTGGACGGGGACACGCGTGACATCTATCCGGGGTCCTTCAGCACGCAGTATCCGTTCCTCTATCCGCCGTACGTGCTCTACGCGTGCGTTCCGGTCGGGCTGCTGCCGCCCCCGGCCGCGTACGGGCTGATCCTTGCCGTCGACATCGTGGCCCTGGCGCTGAGCCTGCGGCTGCTTCATCGTTGGGTACCCGGACGGCGAGGGGAGTATGCGACGGCCACGCTGGTTGTGCTGGCCTCGGCGCCGTGGAACGGCGCGATGGTCGTGGGGCAGGTTACGCCGCTGCTGGTGTTGTCGCTGGTGGCGGGATTCTCCTGTTGGGCCGGCGGAAAGAAGCTGGCGGCGGGGTTGTGCCTGTCGCTGCTCATGGTCAAGCCGAACCTGGGATTGATCGTGGCGGGCGTGGCCGTGGTTCGGGGCGGGCGGCGAATGGCGCTCGGGCTTGCGGTGGGCACAGGGATCCTGCTGCTGGCCACGTGGCCGTTGGGCTTGAGTGCCTGGCACGACTGGTACGCGGCTTCCACGCGGATGGCGAGCCTCGTGAGCGGAGCCACGATGGACCTGTGGAAGCATCAGACGGTGCTGGCCTTCTGGTGGACGCTGCTGGGCGATCGGCTGAGCCATTCGGCCGTACGGGCTGTCTGGGCGATCAGCGTAGCGCCCATGGTCGTCGGGCTGGTCTGGGCGTGGTGGCGTGCCTGGCGGCCCCGGCGTCTGCCGCGGCTGCTGGGTGTGACCGTGTTGTTCCTGATCGCTGCCAATCCGTACGCGTATTTCTATGACGGACTGCTGCTGATGATACCGGCCATCGTCTGGTACGTACGTTCCGAGGAATACGCCGATCGGGTGTGCCATCGGATCGCCGGTTTGACTCTGGCTGCCGTCTTTGCGTGGCAGCACGCCAGCCTGTTCGGCTTGAAGGGTCGGATCCCCCTGGCGCTGACGGGGGTTTTCGTGTTCGTCTGGTTTGCGGTTGAGGTGGCGGACCTGCTGCGTGCGGGGCAGACGGGCGTGCGCGCGTCAGAGGATACCGAGACGTTTTCGTCGCCGGGGGAGGGCATCTGAGATGCGGGCGGTGGTGCAGCGAGTCGCGCGGGCGTCCGTCGCGGTGGACGGGCAAACGGTGTCTTCCATCGGGTCGGGCCTGCTGGTGTACGTGGCGGTGGCTCCGGACGACGAAGAGACGGATGCGCGCTACCTGGCCGACAAGGTGCGCCACATCCGCGTGTTCATCGACGAGAAGGGACTGATGAACCTCGATGTGTCGCAGGCGGGCGGAGCGGTGCTGGTGGTCAGCGCGTTCACCGTGCAGTGCGACGCGCGCAAGGGCCGTCGTCCGTCATTTGACACCGCGGCAGGTCCGGAGCTGGCGAACGAGCTGTACGAGCTGTTCTGCCGGTTGCTGGGGCAGACTGGCGTGCGGGTGGAGAAGGGCGTGTTTCGCGAGCACATGCACGTGGAATCGGTCAATGACGGGCCGATCTGCGTGCTGCTCGACTCTCGGCGACTGTTCTGAGGACGCGGCAACGCGAGAAGGGCCGGACCATGAGCAACCCAGCGAAGGCGTCTAACACGTCACTGTTTTTCGATTCCCCGCAATGGTACGACGTGTCGGTGGACTGGAACGCCCGGTTGAAGCGGGAGATTCCTGTTCTGCAGCAGGTCCTGGGGCCGCCGGGAACGCTGGGCGTCCTCGACGCCGGCTGCGGCACCGGGCACCAGGCGGTTGCGCTGGCCCAGGCCGGCTATCGCATGACCGGCCTGGACCTCAGTGAGGCGATGCTGCGCGTGGCCTCGCAACGAGCCGCGGACGCCGGCGTACACGTCGCCTGGGTCGGTTGCCCGTTCGACGCGTTGAACGACTCGGTGACGCACCGGTTTGACGGGTTGTACTGCATCGGCAATTCACTGGCCGCGGCGGGCAGCGAGGCGGCCGTCCGATCGGCCCTGGACAACTTCGGGGCCGTGCTGCGGCCGGGCGGGCGGTTGTTCGTCCAGGTGCTCAACTTCGCGCCGATGCGAGACGAGCACCCGTGCCTGCGCGGCCCGCGGATTACCCGTGTGGAGGGGGTGGAGTACGTGTCGTTCCGCCTGTTCCACGTCGGTGCGGACGAGGCCAAGGTGACCAGCCTGACCCTCTGGAACGACGGCCAGTGGCGGCATCACGCGGGGGGTGGGCGGATCTACCCTGTCTCACCCGAGCAGATGGAAACGTGGCTGGCCGCCGCCGGGCTCCGGGTGGACGGCCGTTACGGCGATTACGCGTTAACCCCGTTCGACCCGGGAAAATCCGTCGATTTCATCGTGACGGCCACACGTCAATGAGCCGATTCCGCGATCGGGCAGCGCGGGGGTTTTCGGGCTTGACACGGCGCGTCGGTTCGGCGTACACTTCGCGACTCTGGCTTCGGCGAGATTCCGAAGGAGGTCTGGTGGATGCGGATGGTGTTTGGCACATTTTTGCTCTGCGGTTTTGTGCGGGTGGATGATCCGCGCACGCCGTGGATTGCGGAGAACCAGCCCTCCTGAGGACGGGAATCGTAGTCGACTGACAACCCTCGGCCCCGGGAGTCCCAACGCTCCCGGGGCCGTTTTCTATAGCGGGACATCGGTGTCATGAGTACCGAAAAGACCATCCACTCCGTTGACCCCGGCCGGGCCGGTCGGAGAGACGAGCTGCGCAGCGTCATCGCCATGTCCGTGCCCATCGTGATCACGATGTGCTCGCGAATGGCCATGGATGTGAGCGATTTCGTGATGATCACGTTCCTGGGCGACGACGCGCAGGCGGCCATGCTGCCGGCCCAGGTTCTGCTCTGGTCGTACATCGTGCTCGGCATGGGAGTGGTGACCATCATCAGCACTTTTGTTTCGCAGAGCCTCGGCCGCGGCCGGCCGGCGGACTGCGGAGCCTACGCCTGGCAGGGGGTGTATCTCGGACTGGTGTTTGCCGTCATCGGACTGGCCTTCCGGCCGTTCGTGCCGGCCCTGGTCCACTGGATCGGTCATGACCCGGCCGTGCAGCGGCTGGAGGTCGAGTACATCCGGGTGGCGATTCTGACGATCGCGCCAACCCTGGCCGTGGCGGCCCTGTCGAACTTCTTCAACGGCGTCCACCGGCCCCGGGTTACCATGTGGGCGTCCATCGAGGGCATCCTGGTCAATGCCGTGGCCAGCTTCGTGCTGATCTTCGGCATCGGCGGGCTGCCCAGGCTGGGGATCGCGGGGGCCGCCTGGGGTACCGTGATCGGCAACCTGTACCAGGTGGTGCGGCTGGGGTCGCGGCTGTGCGGACCGGCCTATCACCGCGAGTTTCAGACCCGCAGCACGTGGCGCCCCGACCGCGGAAAGATGTTGAACATTCTGCGCACCGGCGGGCCGCAGGGCATCCAGTTCGTCAGCGACGTGATCGTCTGGGCGGTGTTCATCAACGTGCTGGTCGGTACCTGCTTTGGCAAGGAGCATCTGATCGCCACGAATGTAGTCTGGCAGTATCTGCGGATTTCGTTCATGCCCTGCCTGGGCATCGGCATCGCCCTGACTTCGCTGGTCGGCCGCGCCGTGGGCGAGGGAAACCCGGAGCGGGCCATGCGACTGACCCGCATCGCCGTGATCGGCGTGGTCACGTACATGGGGGCATGTGCCCTGGTGTTCCTCTTCGGCCGGCGCGAGTTGATCAGCCTGTTTAACGACACGCCCGCCATCGTGGCCATCGGATCGCAGGTGCTGATCTGTGCGGCCGTCTTCCAGGTGTTCGACGCCCTGGGCGTCGGCTACAACAGCGCTTTGCGCGGTGCGGGGGACACCTTCTGGCCGTCGATGGTCTTTATCATCACCCACTGGCTGGTCATCATCGGCGGCGGGTGGCTGATGGTCCGGTACGTGCCCCATTGGGGCAGCGTGGGGCCCTGGATTGCGGCCACCGCGCTGATCGTCCTGCTGGGCGTTCTGCTGTGGGGTCGCTGGCAGGGCCGCAAATGGATGAAGATCAATATCTTCTGCCACGAAGTTCGCTCGACGCCGGACGTGCCCGTGGTGGAAGCGGAGGCCGCGACGGTGTAAGCGGATGTCGTGCAGGCATCCGCACGCCGTGCGGCCCCACCGTGTCTGGTTTCTGCGTTTCGGTGTTTTTGCGTTTTCCTGACTGTCTGCCGTACAATGCTCGCAAGCCTTCAAGGAGCCCACGTATGGCCGAGCGAGATCCGATTATTGGGGTGTTTCCCGGGGCGTTTGATCCGATCACGCACGGGCACCTGGACATCATCCGGCGGGGCAGCCGCCTGTTTAATACGCTGATCGTGGCCGTCGGTCGCAACCCGGAGAAGACGGAGCTGTTTTCGGCGGCCGAACGCGTGGAGTTGCTCCGTGAATGCACGCGTGACATTCCCAACGTCCGGGTGGACAGCTACGAGGGTCTGACCGCCGAGTACGTGCGGCGGCAAGGCGCCCGCGTGATCCTGCGGGGCATCCGCGACAACGTGGATCTGCGGGGAGAGCTGCGCCAGGCCAACACGAACCTGCTGGTCGGCGACGTGGAGACCGTTCTGCTGATGACCAGCGATCAGCACGCGCTGACCTCCAGCACGCTGATCAAGCAGATCGTGGAGATCGGCGGATACCAGCCGGACCGCCTCTCCCGCCTGCTGCCGGAGGTCGTTCAGCAAAGGCTGGAGAAGAAGCTGCGGGAGCAGGAACAGGAGCGATTGAGGACGCAGGGATGATGTCGCACGTGCCGAAGCGGAATGGCCGCCTCTGACGCCGCCGGCGGAGCCTGCCCTGCGCCTGGCCGGCTGTTCCGCGGTCGTTGCCCCTTTCGGTGCCGTTGCCATTGGTCGGTCCCCTGCTACCATAGCCCCCGGCCCGCCCGCCGGCGCCCCACGGGCTTCGGCCGGGCCGTAGTGGAGAGGTGTCCGAGTGGCCGAAGGAGCACGCTTGGAAAGCGTAGGCGATACTACATATCTGTGTTTTTAGCTTAATATATGCGTTTTTATAAGACGTAAAGGCAATTTGTCCAACTATTTGTCCAACTAATGTGGATTTTTCCGCAGACCCACATGCGGATCTGGAGCCGACATCCCAACGCCTGCACGCCGTACCGGGCGTGGCACGGCGATCCCGTCTAGTGAAGATGACATCGGCGTCGGTCAAGCAACTCTGGACGATGAGGTATTAGGGTATCATTGCCGAACATGCAGTCAGAGGCAGGTCAGCCTCCTGTCTGGCATTCCTGGTCAAACCGGAGAGATGGCTCATCACGTTTTCCTCCAGCAACAGTATACTGGTCTTGTGCGCCCTGCGGACACGGAAAAACGGAGCGAGGAATGAGTAGAGCGGAGCGAAGGCGACGGGCGTTCCTCAAAGTAGCCAGTCGAGTCCGTGTTCTGGGCACGACGAGCATTCCAGGTCTCCTCGAACGCGTTGGGCTCGATATCCAGCCACTAGGCATCTACCGGAAACAACATCCGCTTGACTGTGGCCGACCCCGCTGTGGAGATCGGAAGAGCGTCGTGTAGGGAAAGAGTGTAGGATAGGGTGTA
>CAZBFW010000295.1:0-5719 GCA_964491135.1 uncultured Phycisphaeraceae bacterium
CGCACTTCGACGAGTTCGACAAGCAGCTCGACAACATCAAGCGGTTCGGCCCGAGCTACCTGGCCCTGCAGTCGTTCAGCGCGTCCCCATCCGCCGGGGAAGCCGCGGAGTAGCGATTACCGGGCGGATCGTCCTGCGTTCGGCTCCGCGCGGCCCGGCGGTCACCCCGGCGGCTGCGCGAGCCACGTGCGCAGGCGGCGGTAGAAACCGTCACGCGCCGCTCGCTCCAGCCACGGGTAATGCCCGCACCGGGCCAGTTCCTCGAACTCGATGTGCGGGATGTGTGGTCTCAGGCCGGCCAGGATCATCCGGCCGGGGTGCGGATCGTTCGCTCCGTGCAGCATGAGCGCGGGACACCGGATGGATGCAAATGCCGCGGGATAGACGCCCTCGGCCTGGAGGCGGAGCATGTCGGCCCACGTCTCCTCGGCGGCCCGCGCGTCACAGGGTCCGGTCTCATCGGGGCCGTCAATCAGATCGACCGAGTCACACTTCTGAAGCATCCGGCCCAGCTCGCGGAGCCGGGCGTCCGGATCGGGGCAGTCGCGGGAAAGCTGTTCCAGGCGCAGTTGAACCTCGCAGCCGAGTCGCTCATTTCGGGTGGCCTGAAGCCGCCGCCGGGCGGCGGCATCGAACGTGCCACACCCGATGAGCACCACGGCCCCGGCCATCTCCGGATGCGCCGCCGCAAAGCAGAGCGCGAGCATCGCGCCCCACGAATGGCCGACCAGGCTCGGCCGCTCGCCCGGCCAATGCCGATCGAGCAACTCCTTCAGGTCAGTGATATGTCGATCGACGGTGAGGGGCGCGCCTCCGCTGCCCCGCTGGAACGGCTCGAGCACGCGGAATGCGCCCGCCAGTCCCCTCGCCACGGGCGCCATGTACCCCGGTGCCCCCGGCCCGCCATGCAGGACAGCCGCGCAGGGGCCCGCCGTGCCATGCTCGCGAGTGAAGATGGTGGAGGAATCGATCACGCTACTCAGTCGGCGTTGTCGTTCCCGGAAAGATGAAGCACCACGCGCCCTGCATTCTCCAGGGGCGTGGCGAAAGTCGTTCGCGACGTACTGCCGTCGGGTGTGGTCAAGGTCGCCTCGAATCGCTCGCCGAGCGGCAGATTCAGCATAACGTCGTTCGTCCCGTCCGCATGAGCCCGTGCGTAGAGCTCGCCCTGCCAATGCACGTCAATCTGCGCGGGAACGGGCCGGCCGTCGGGACAATCGAGGACGCAGAGCGGCAGCTCAGCACGGTGCGTGTACTGCTTCGTCACGTCCAGGGCAGGAACCCACGTGAGGTTCAGGTTCCACACCAGCGGAAACGAAGTGTCCGTCTTGCGGAAGAAGGCCGCGTAGATGCGGTTCATCGGCTGAGATGCGTCTGACTTGGCGGCCTGCGCCGTGAACCAGGCGTGATCCAGGCCGGCCGGGTCCGGCTCGGCCGCGCCCACGTAGTGCCATTGGCCGTCCCAGATTTCGACCCAGCTATGGTTGCCCGGCCTGCCCGTCCACTGCGGCGTACCGACGAAGCGAGCGGGCACGCCGACGGCGCGACAGGCGTCGACCAGCAGAATGGACAACCCGGTGCACGAGGCGTAACCGGCCTTCATGGATTCGTAGGGGCTCTGGTCCGGCTTGGGGCGGCGTGACGCGTGGTACTCGACGCCGAGCAGGCCGAAGATTGCGTTGTTGAGCGTCAACGCGGCTTCGGACGGGGTGCGGCAGTCGCCGACGAGCGGGAAGAACCGGTCGAAAAAGTCACGCCGCCAGTTGTCCCGGCGCTCGTTGATGTTGGCGTACGGCAGCACGTAGTTGAGGAAGATCGGCTCGGGAATGTCGCGGCCCCAGGGAACGCGGTCGCGAGCGGCCAGGGCCAATCGCGTGTTCTCCAGGAGGTATTCCGCGGTGAGCTGCGTCACGTCCGGCGGCGGCAGGTTGGCGATCAGGAAGCAGATCGATGCGCGGTCGCTCTCCGGGGCCTTCCGGATGGCCGCGATGAGCTGGTCCTGATTGGGCCCCGCACCGGCCAGAGTCCGGAGCACGGCGGGCCGGTATGCCTCCGGCACAAGAAACGCCACGTCCGACGGCATGGTTGTGGGCGGCACATCGTTCTGCGGCGAGGCCGCGGCCACGAAGACCGGCGGCTCGTCGGCGGACGTACGCGTGATGGCCGGCGTCTTCGCCCGGAACACGATGCGGTGCACGTCGCCTTCGGCACGCGGCCCGCGAAGCGGGACCAGCACGAAGTTGTCGGTGACAACGGGCATCAACTCCTCGTTGTGCGTCACGTGGGCGCCAATCACGCGGTGCGGCAGAAAATGGATGATCGGCTTGTCCGGCCACTGCCCGTTCGTTCGGGCGGTGATGGTCAGGGTGTACGTGTTGCCCTGGACATCCAGGGCCTGATCCCAGGCCGGCGGGGCGGGCGACCGGCGGGTCGGCCAGGCGGGGTCTCCGTAGAATGCCACCACGTCGCGGTCCCACAGCAGACCGGCTTCGTCCCTGGATGCCAGGCCGTAGCGATCGTTCCACTGACGGGCGTCGTCCAGATCGTATGACTTGGGCTCAAGTTGGGCCAATCGTGGATGGCGGGTCTGGATGGTGTGGAGCAGGGCCTGGGAGATGCAGAAGAAAGACTCGGCCAGTGTAAAGCGGTCGCGCTGGGCCTCGAAGTATTCCAGGATGCCCCAGCCCATGAATCCGTAGAAGGTCACTGCCGTGTAGCCGAACATCTGCTCGACCCCCGCGGAGTGCATGAGCGCCGTGGCCATGCAGTCTTGGCCGGGGATGCGGCCGATCAGGCAGTTTCCGACGGGCAGGAAAACCTTGGGGTTGGGCGAGCGCACGTCGAAACGGCGATTCCGCGTGTCGAGCCCGAAAAGCTGTCCGTTCTCGCAGCGGAGCTGGCCGTCGCGATAGTTGTAGCCGATCTGCCAGTCTCGCTCCGTTGCGTGGCCGCTGGTGAGAAACAGGTCCGGTTTGAGCTCATTGAACGCCTGGACGATGCCCTCGGTGGAGTCATCGGCGAAAGCCTCGCGAGTGGTGGGTTTGCCCGTCTCTTTCACAAAGCGTTCGCCGGCGACGTCTTCGTGGAACCGAACGCCGGCGTCAAAGGCGTCCAGGTTCAAGGCTCCGGTGCCGCCCAGGGCCGTCCGTATGATCAGGGGTTCGCGGCGTCCGGCGATGCGCAGGGCGTCGGCGGCCTCGTAGCCGGTGAGGATGCCCCAGATCACATCGGTGTACGGATCGTCGTCCAGCCGGCGGGTCATCCGGTGGATCGCGACCACGAAGCTGCGCCCGGCCTCGTCAGGCCGTGCGACGAAACAGACGTACCGTGGCATTCGTTCCGCCAGGGCGCTACGGGCGGCGGTGACGTCGCCGTCCCAGACGATCACGGCCGCATCGTATTTCGCTCGCAGCACGTCCACGACCTCACGCCACGCGGGTCCATTCCACGTCTCGCGGCTCACCACGACGGCATAGCTGCCCGTTGCGTCGGCCGGTCGGCTGGTGGGCGACGCCATGGCGCAGAACGCGGGCAGGAGCAAGACAGCCCCGACGGCCACCCGAGCAGGCCAGGTCGACCACAAGGCCGGCAGTCCGAGGATTGAGCGGCATTGAAGGTTCCGGGGGACCGGTGCGGGTGTTGGGCAGGGCATGGTGCATCCTCGTTGGACGAGTTCATCCGTGCGTCCGGGTGCCCCGCCACAATCGTTGCCGATTCTGTGGCCGAACGCAATAAGGCCCGTCATGACAGTTTCGCCCGAAGGGGCCTGCGGCCTCCCGCAAGCGGCATAAGCGGGCGAGCAACCGACGGGCAGGGCATTCTTCCGGTACTTATGCGGACAGCCAGTTTTCCACGAGCAGGTTGGGAACGCGACGGAACTCGCGATCATTGCGCGCAATCAGAGTCAGTCCCTGCGACAGGGCATGCGCCGCGATGAGTGTGTCAAGCGGACCGATGGGTGTGCCGTCCTTTTCGAGCACTGCTCGCACTCTGCCGTAGGTCTCGGCAGCCGGGGCATCGAATGGAAGGATGGCCAGGGGCGCGCAGATTCCGACCAGCAGAGCTTCGTGATGCGCGGGGCGGGCCGATTCCCTCACTCCGTAGTACAACTCGGCAAGAGTGATCGTGGAGATCGCCACGGCGTCAACATCACATTGACGCATCCGATCGAACACGCCCGGGGCGCAGCCTCGCAGTAACTCCACGCAGATGTCCGTGTCCAGCATGAAGCGCGTCACAGCGGTTCGCGCTCCTCGGCGAGCGGAGGCTGACTGCGATCACTCATGAAGTCGGGGTCCGCCTTGCCGAGTGCATCCGCCATCAGTTCCCACGCAGCATCCCGGGGGAACAAAAGAATGGCCGCCCCGATGCGCTTCACGCAGACCTCGTCCACCTCGAATCGGAACTCCCTGGGCAGGCGAACCGCCTGGCTGGCTCCGTTTTTGAACACCTTCGCAATGGCAACCATTCAAAATCTCCGATTAGTATATATTGCAGTATATACTACGCAGCCAAAGAAGCAAACAGGAATCGGAGAATACGCATAACCAATTTTCAAACAGTATGTTACAAGCAGCGTTGCCAACGCGTCCTCGTTGTCCGGCTCCGGTGGCGAGCAGGAACGGCCGGCCACTTCGACACCTGCAGAGTCAGCCGCACAGGGTCCGCCCAAACGAAGGCGGACCCTGCGCGGCTGATCGGATGGCTCGTCGCCTAGCGGTCGATTTCGGTCGGCACCTCCATCGGCACCGGGTCCGGGAGCGGATCCGCGGTGACCGACGGAATCTCGTACGCATACTGCGGCACGGTGCTGGTGTAGCGCGGCCGCAGGTATATGTGCGCCCAGTTGTAGGGCGGAATCATCACGTGCCACATCACGCTCATCTCCCATTCCTCGCTGAAGAACAGGTAGTGCGTGACCACCAGAATGTGCGGCTTGACGATGGTGGGCGTCCACTCCGTGTCGGCCGTGATGCCGAACTCGGGATGCGCCTCGGCCAGCCACGGAATGAACAGGTTGCGCATTTCCGTCGCGTATTCCTCGACCGTGTCCTCGCCGGGCAGAACGTTGAGGCTCACGTCCGCCGTCTGCTCGGCGTCGTCCCGTTCGCCGACGATGGACACCAGCACCTCCACGCCCTCGCCGTACGGCAGGTCATCCGTCCCTTCAGGCGGCCCTTCCCAGTCTTCCGGGAACGTCACCGCCGGGATCACCGTGACCTCGCACACCTCGCCCGGCAGGATCTCCTCCGGCTCCACCGTCACCTCGGCATCGTTGGCCGACGCCGAGATCCGGACGGGCTCCTCCGATTCGTCCCCTTCCTCGTTCGCCACAGTGACCAGAAGCACACAAACCTGTCCGTTGATGAGATCGTTCATTTGCGATGGGACGACGGCGACGGTAAAGCCGGCCGGCTCCTCCGCGGCGAAACAGGCGTCCAGTCCGCCTTGGGTGTCAACATCCGGGAAGCGGTAGAGCACCGGCGTGCACGTTCCCTTGGTGATGTCACGCCGGATGCACGTGTGCTGCGAACCCACGGTCAGCCCTTCCGCCTGTACCCACGACAGCGGTGGGTTCAGGCCCTCGCCAACGGTGAGCGTGCGGCCGGTGGCCGCCCGACCGGCATCGGCGTCGTCGTCCGGCGTAAAGTCAAAGACCACTTCGACCGGGTTGTTGGTGCAGTTCAGGGCACCGGTGGGGGCGGGCTCGACGGACACA
>CAZBFW010000296.1:0-5715 GCA_964491135.1 uncultured Phycisphaeraceae bacterium
CGTTTCGATCTGCACGCTGGTGCCGCCCAGGAACTCGATGTCGTACAACGCCTCCTTATCCGTCACCGTGGCCGTGCCGAAGGCAATAATCCCCCCGACCGTGAGCACGACCGACACCGGCCAGAAGACACTCCGCAACTGCAGCCAGTTGATCTTCGGATGGCCGATCAGCCGGAGCATGGGCAGCGATGACAGCCATCCCGCGGAGACCATCGAGCTGAAGATGAGCCGGGTGACCACCAGGGCCGTGAACATGCTCGTCACCACGCCGAACCCCAGCGTCATGGCGAAGCCCTTGATCTCCTCGCTGCCGACGTAGCCCAGCACGACGCACGTGATGAGCGTGGTCAGGTTGGCGTCGATGATCGTGCTGAAGGCTTTTTCGTAGGCGATCTTGATGGATTTCTTGAGGTTCACGCCCCGATCCCGCTCCTCGCGCAGGCGTTCGTAGATCAGCACGTTCGCGTCGACCGCCATGCCCACCGTCAGGATCAGACCGGCAATGCCCGGAAGCGTGAAGGTGGCCTCCAGCGCGGCCATGATGGCCAGCGTGAACAGCAGGTTCAGGGTCAGGGCCACGTTTGCCACCAGGCCCGCCAACAGGTAGTAGATGACCATGAAGACCGCCACCGCGATCAGGCCGGCCACCGCCGCCTGCATTCCCTTCGTCCGGTTGGTCAGCCCCAGACTCGGGCCGATGGTCTTCTCCATCAGCGGCGTCTCTTTCACCCGAGCCGGCAGAGACCCCGCGTCCAGCGTCTGGACCAGTTCCATCACTTCCTGCTGGGTGAAGCTGCCGCTGATCTGGCCGCGATCGAAGATCTGGCTCTGAATCGTGGCGTGCGACTGAGCGACCCCGTCCAGGAAGATGCAGAGCTGCCGCTGCAGATTGTTCCGGGTCAGCTCGCCGAACTTGCCGGCCCCGGGCGTGTCCAGAATGAACTGCACCGCCGGCCGGCCCGTATTGTAGTCCTGGGATGGAGTCGCACTCCGCAATTGCCAGCGGCCGCTCTTCTCGGTGAGGCCGTACTTGCGCGGGTCGTCGTGCGCCAGAACGTAGTACGTGTCCAGGTATTTCTCGATGATGACGCCGCTGCGCTCCCGCGCCTCATTGAACTGCTCCATGTTCTTGGCATTGGTGAAGGCGACCGGGTCCTTGATGGGGAACCAGCGGAAGGGATCGCCCGGATCCTGGGCCCGCGGCCCGCGCTTCTGCAACTGGTCCACGTAACTCTGCACCGTGCGGGCGCCCCCTTCGTCGGAGCGAAGCTGGGACGGGTTGGTCCCGTCCCGCTCGGCCAGGATGCGGAACTCCAGCACGCCGGCCCCGCGAATCATACGCTTCAGGTCCGACGGGTCCTCCAGCGAACCTTTTTCGTCGGCCCATTCCTTATGGGCGTTGACTAACGTATCCAGCCGATCGCGGTAGGAAGGGTGCGTGTCCCGGATGGACGCCAGCAGATCCTCGCCCTCCTTCGTCTGCGCCTCCAGGATGTCCGTGAGCCGGGGAAGGTTGACGGAGGTCTCCAGCACGGCGTTGACCGCCTCCTCGTAGGCCGTCATCTTGTCGTGCTCTTCGTCCACGTCGTCACTGCCACGCAACGCAGAGTACGCGTCCAGGGCACTTGCCGCCGCCTCCAGCAGCGCTTTCCGCTCCGGAACGTTCCGCACGAGCTCCTCGATTCGCTTCTCTCTCTGCTCCGGCGGGGCGCTCAGGGCGGATTCCACCTCCAGCCGTGTGACGTTCAACTCCCGCACCTGCTCACGGGCCGATTCATATGCCTGACGCCGCCTCAATGCGTTCTCCGTCGGCCTCGGCATCTGCACTTCGATCCGGTTGTTCCCGATCGGCCGCCAGACCAGGTTCATCTGGTTGTTCGGATCCACCCGGTTCTTCAGAATCGCGATCACGCGGTTGGCCAGATCACTCCGCTGGCCCGGCGCCAGACCCGCGGTGTCGACCTCGAACAGAAGGCTGGTGCCCCCCACCAGGTCGATCCCGCCCTTCAACTTCGCGTCCGGCGGCCACAAAACCAGCGCCGCCAGCGCAACCAGAAAGAGCACTCCCACCCATTTCCACATGCGATGCTTGTCGTCCATGGTTATGCAACTCCATGCAATCCCCGGAAGCAGATGCGCTCCGGGTCGTTTTGTTGTCTTCACGAAAAGTCAGATGCCGCGGCCGCACGCTCGGCGCCACGACCGGCCGCACCCACATGGGCAGCGGTCGGCGGAGCACTTTTCTCAGACAGGGGCAGGCGGCGCGTGCGTGAGAATGGGGAGGGTACCGGCCTCCTGGGGCGTCACAATCCGGACCTCGTTGAAGTGCTCTTGACTCCACGCCGGGTCGGGTACCATCTGCGGTTCAGTCCAACACGAGAAGCGCGTGACCGCCACCGGCCGTGTCCCATCCCGCGTAGTCCGATCCCAGGCGTCCGACAAAACAGCCGACACGACGTGCTTCGGCGTCTCGTCCGGCTCACGATCCTGCTCGCCCGATTGCGCGGAAACCGGTGGCGCCCCCCAATCGCGTCTCGCGGCGCACGCCGCTTGCTGACCCGCCTCGTACACGGATTCCGACAGTGTCACTTTACCCATCGGCAGCGCGCACGTGGCCACGATCACTGCGATACACAGGCCCCATGAACAGGAACATGAACGCGAATGAATGAACATTCCGCCCGGCATTATAGTAGTCCCTTTGCCAGCGGCAACGCCTCGGGCGGGTCGGCGGATTGCTCGAGGGCGGTCCTTGTTCGCGGGCTCAGACTGGTCGGCCAGAGGTCCACTCACTGACGCTCGGGACGCGCGAGGCTGCCCTGTGAATTCATGGTCTGCCTGTCCGCAGGGGCGCGCCGCCAACGGGAACTCCGAACGGGCGGGCATGGAGCGAAGATCTGCCATAACCCTATTTCCCCCATGGATTTACAGAATCGCTGGCATAGAGATGTCGAAATTCTTTTCTTGCGCGAATTATTCTTTGGCCGTCCCGAAATCGCCCTGTATAATCAGCAGCGAGGCGAGAGATTTGGTGGGTTAGCGTTGTACGATCGAGGCGGTCCGGTGGAGCAGGGCAAAACCAAACAGAGAGTCGACGAGCTTCATTTCTATTTGTACCAGCGTGCTTTACATCCGGAATTGTTCCGGATTCACCAGGTCAAGCACGTGGAACAGAGGCTCTACCACGCCGAGGTCTGGGTCGTCGGACTCTCACACGTGGTGACCGTTCAGTTCGGGGACAACACGCTGACGGAGCTCATCGCCCACGAAAGCGAACTCTTGCCCAAGAACGGCCTGGCGACCTCCTTCCGGCTGCGGGGAGAGCGGGACCACTCGCAGAGCTTCGCAAACGGCCTCCGCTTTATTCTTTCCAGCCAGGTTGAAAAAATGACCGCCAATCTCTTCCCGTCGTCGCACCGGGACCTGATGCGGTATGCCCAGACCCGGGGCATGTACCAGGTCTTCGACGAGTGGGAGTACGACGGGCTTACCCCGTTCACGTTCGTGGACTTCGAGGCCCGCGAGCGGGAGTTCCACGTGCATGCGTTTCACGCGTTTCCGCAGGAGCTGACGCTGCTCAAGACGCAGTCGATCTTCGAGCTGGCGAGGTCGGAACGCGAACGCTATCGCTAGTTCTTCACAAACCCCCTTCGCCGCAACGGTATCCATGATCTCGCGTTGAAGCGCGCGCGCGCCTGCTGAACCGGGATTCCGCCGCTCTGAAAACACGCCGGGTGTCGGGTGCCATGCCCGTAGGCTTCAGCCTCGGGCATGGTCTGCCTGTGTCCCCCGCTGCTCTGAGAATACGCTACTTTCATGCAAAATGGCGAGCGATGCGATCGTGCCGTCCTGGACCGATCCCGGCGCGCCGGGACCATCTCGGTCCTCACCGCTGGCGGCCACCTCCGCCGGTGGTTGCTTTGGGCGGGCCGGGGGCTATTCTCACCCGTCATGGAACCGGCCAGTTCAAGCGGGCAGGAAGTCGCTCCGGACGAACCGGTGCCCGAAGGCCGGGACAAGGGGATCGGATGGGGCGTTCGGCTTCGCGCGGCGGCGTCGCTCATTCTCCCGCTTGGACCGCCCGCAGAACTGACCCCGGATGACGCACGCAAGCTGCTTCACCTTCTTGTACCGTTGGGGCTGATCATCGGGATCGCGTACGCCTGTCTGTATCGGGCGGCCTGGCGATGCTTCGGCGAAGTGCACGGCATCCGCCTGATGCCGGCCGTGAGCGTGTGGCTTCTGGACGTGGCGCTGTGCGGGGGTGTTCTGCTGATCGCGACGGCCCGCGTCCTGGACCTTCCGAGCCGGCGAACACCGGCGGCCGCCGATCGGTTCGCGGGCCCCGTATCGCCGGGAACCATCATCGCAACCGTACTCATCGTATTGTGTGTGCTGAAGCTTGCGCTTTGGGTGGCCATCCCCGAGGGGGTTTCCACCTGGCCGGGCCTGTGGGGCGCGGCAATGAACTTCGCGTATCCCCACGCGTTCTATCGGCCGCTGCTGCTGGCACCGATGTGGGGGCGATGGGGCGTTCTGCTGGCGGCCAATCTCGGACGCGCGACCGCAAACGCGGATCCGCAGACGCGACAGATTCTCTCGCGACAGTCGGTGCACATGGTGCTCGGCTGGTTCGCTCCCGTGACGGCGCTGACGGCCGTGTATTGCGGGTACGGCGGCCGCTGGCCGTTCGGCTGTGTGATCGCCCTCGGTGTGCTTGCCGTGGCGTACCTGTTCAGCGTGGCGGCCTCTCACCGCCGGGGCGGCCAGGATATCATCACGCTGCGCGCGACGGGCTTCGTGGCGGAGCTGGCGTACCTGCTGCTGTACATGGGCCTGAGCGCACGGATCTATTCGGGGTGACCGGCCACGTGAACGGACAACCAGGGAGCCGGTGCTCCCGGCCTTCCGTGCGGGCGTTGCGGATCACGTACGGGGCGCCGTTCATGCCCGCTCCACGAGGCGGTCGATCAGGTAGCTGCTCAGCTCCATCGCCTCGTTCGTGAAATCACCGAAGAATTGCTGCGTCTGGTTGAACAACTGCTGCATGCCGGCGCGGTCGCCCCGCAAGACCAGTTCACGCACTTCGTGAGCGGCTTCCGTGAACGCCGCGATCACGTCGGCGCTGGCCGGGTTGCTCATGCTGATCGATGCGTACAGATCGGCCGACTGGCCGAAGTGGCGCGCCGTCATCAGCAGCTCCATCAGGTAAATGGGTGACGTGAAACTCAGGGTCTCCTCCAGCGAGACGCCCAGACGCGACAGTGTTCGGCCCATCACCTCTGTGCGATAGTGCACCAGGACCTGCACGACGGCCATGGCGCGATCGTGCGCCGCCGCGTCAGAGTCTTTCACGATCAGGCCGCGCGCGTGGAACGTGCGTCGCAGCCAGTCTTCCCATTCCTTCCCGCGGCCGGGACAGAGCACCACGCGCTGTCCCTGCAGGGAATGCACCGACGGGCCGAACATCGGGTGAGTACCCACGACACTTGCAGATGTGCAACGCAGCATCGCTTCCATCGGGGCCTGCTTGATGGACGCCACGTCCATAAGTAGCGCATCAGTTCGCACAAGTGGCCCCAGGTTCTCAATCACTGACACGGTTTTGGAAATTGGGACACTGATGATGACTACGTCTGCCGCTTGCGCCGCGTCCTCCGGCGTCGTATCCGTCTTCAGGTCGGCGGCGATCACGTAATGTCCCAGATCCACAAA
>CAZBFW010000297.1:0-5715 GCA_964491135.1 uncultured Phycisphaeraceae bacterium
GATAATGAGCGGTGACTGGAGTTCAGACGTGTGCTCTTCCGATCTTCTCTTTTCGCCGCGATCTTCGGGGCGGGCAAGTTCGCCGATGCGTTCGTCCTGGCGTTTCGCATTCCTAACCTGCTCCGCGAGCTCTTCGCGGAAGGCTCCATGTCCAGCGCGTTCGTTCCCACGTTTACGCTGGCGCTGACCCGCGACGGACGCGATCGGGCGTACCACCTGGCCAACCTGCTCATCAGCGGCCTGATGCTCATCACCGGGCTGCTGGCCGTCCTCGGCATCGTGTTCGCGGCGACCATCGTCGATGTCATGGCCCCCGGCTTCGGCGAGGATCCGCACAAGCGTGATCTGGCCATTTCAGCCGCCCGCATCATGATGCCGTTTCTGCCTTTGATTACGTGTGCGGCGGCGGTCATGGGGATGCTCAACGCCCAGCGACGGTTCTTCCTGCCCGCGGTGGCACCGGCCATGTTCAATGTGGTCTGCATCGTGGTCGGCGTCGTTCTGTGGATGCGAGACACCCCGCCGGACCGGGCCGTCCTGGGATGGAGCGTCGGGTCCGTGATCGGAGCGGCCGTGCAGTTCGGCGTGCAGGTGCCCACTCTGTATCGCCTCCGCTGGCGCTTTGGGCCGACCATCCGCGGATTCTTCGCGGACGAGGGCATCCGGCGGATCGGCAGACTCATGGGCCCGGCCGTGGTGGGTCTGGCGGCCGTTCAGATCAACATCCTGGTCAACTCCATCTTCGCCAGCAACCTGGGTGACGGGCCGATGGCCCAGTTGAACTACGCCTGGCGGCTGTTCTACCTGCCGCTGGGCCTGTTCGGCGTCGCCATCGCGACGGTGACCACCACCACCGTGGCCGAAGAGGCCGCGCGCGGGGATCACGTCGCCTTGCGGAACCGCGTGGCCCATGCCCTCAAGCTGACGTGGATGCTGACCGTGCCGTCCGCGATCGGACTGATGGCGGTCAGCGTACCGGCCATCTGCCTGATCTACCAACGCGGGGCGTTTGAGGCGGAAGACACGCGGGCGACCGCATACATTCTCATCGCGTACGCCGTCGGACTGGCTCCGTACAGCAGCATCAAGATGGTGGCCCCTGCGTTCTATGCGCTGGACAGACCGCGAGTACCCATGTGCGCGTCCATCACAGCCGTACTCGTGAACGTGACGTTCAACGCTCTCACCTACCGCAAGCTGGGAGCCGTCGGCCTGGCCACGGGGACAGCGCTTGGCGCCATCGCGAACATCACGATCCTGATTGTGAGCCTTCGCGTGCTGATCGGCTCCATGCGCGGGCAGGGTCTGGTGCCGGCCGCCGCCAGGATCATCACGGCCTCCGTCCTGACCGGTGGCGTGGCATTCGGGCTGTGGTGGGCGATGGATCGGGGATGGGCCGGGGCGGGAGCGGGTTTCTGGATTACCGGCCTGGGCCGCGTGCTGAGCCTGGTCGCGCCCGCAGGCGCGGGCGTGGCGGTGTATGTCGCGGCCTGCCGGATCCTTCGCCTGCAGGAGATTGCGGAGCTGACCGGCCCGCTGGCCCGGCGGCTGCGACGACGGCCGGATTCCCGGGCGTAGCCGCGGAGCGCCTACTGGATGCTCCCGTCCCGTCCATCGGACAGACCGGCTCGGGTCAGACGGGTCGTGGCCGGCCGAAGGTAGATGCCACGTCTGCGCCACACGCTGCGGAATTCCTCGGCGCTGCAGCGACGAACTCCCTCCAGCGGGTCGCCCAGGGTGACGGTATCGGCGTCCGCGGACAGCACGGGGACCATATGGGAGACGTAGTACCGCCAGTTGATGGGGACGACGCAGGGCATCGGCACCTCGCATAGTCGTGCATAATCCATGTTCTCATAGTGTACGGTCAGACCGGCGTCGGCCAGTTTCCGCTCCAGGCCGCGGACGGCGCGTGAGTCTGTGGCGCCGAAGTCCTGCTCGGTCTGCGTGAGCCGGGCCATCTCCGTCTCGGACGTCTCTACGCCGTATGCGTGCAGCAGGGTGACCAGCGACGCCGCGACGCAGGTGTAGGACGTCGACTGGACGCACACGCTGCCCTCGAGACAGGTGGAGCCCAGGTCGTTCAGGGGCGGGCGAACCATCCATTTTCCGAACATCAGGAAGTACGCGCCGCAGATGACCAGAAGGGTGAGGACACCGCGCTGTTCCGAGCGCTTGGGCACGTGTCGGGCGGCAATGGAGAAGAGGAGGGAGGCCGGAATCACAACTCCCGTGACCTCCACATGCATGATGATCCGCGCCCCAAACGCGTCCAGCATGGCGGCCGGGAACACGCGCATGGCCGGCCAGATCAGCATGACGGCCGCCGCCGCACACGCGGTCGGCTTCCACACGCGGGCCGGACGGGCCGCGATTGCGTGCCCAACGACGCCGGCAACAACCACGGCCACGACCTGCCCGGCAAACCAGATGGCGGACTCTGCATTCAACCGTGCGCCCCCTTTCCCGGGGGATTCCACCCAATTGTACGCCTCCGCCGGCGCGGAGTTGCACGAGACCGGTTGCGGTTCTAGCTGATCCACGGCTCGATCGCCCGGTCCACATCCCGTTTTCGCTGTGCCCGCTGCGCGGCCGCCAGCGCAAGCCCGACGGTCAGGCCGCCAAGATGCCCCAGGTAGGAAACGCCGCCGAACCCACGGAGCTGGGAATACACTCCCACAACCTGCATCAAAAAGTACAACACGAGCGCCCACGCCGCTGCAACGTGAAACCACCGGAACAGGAGAAAGTAACGGAACATGAAGCCCAGCCGCACCTTGGGAAACTGGATGGCGTAGTACGCGATCACGCCGCTGATGCCGGCGCTCGCCCCGACGCACGGAACGCCCGCATCCGGGCCGAAAACGCCCTGGGCGAGCATCCCCACCAGGTGACCGCCGGCCAGCAACCCCACGTACGCGCCGTGTCCAAGTCGATCCTCGACGTTGTCGCCGAAGATGATCAGGAAGTACATGTTACCGAGAAGGTGAAACAACCCCCCATGAAGGAAGAACGACGTCAGCAGGGTCATGCCGCCATGCCGCGCCCATTCCGCCGGGACGAATCCCCAGTACCGGAATACCTCGTCGCCGGTCGGCCCCTTCGCCAGGACGATCGGCAGCGTCGCCAGGACACACAAGGCCGCGATGGCCCACGTCACCCAGGGCCGCCGCGACACGCTCGGCGCGTTCAACTCGACCGGCAGGCCGAGGATGGCCGGCAGCCATTGCCACGACTGCTCCGGCCCGTCGTCGAAACCCTCCTCTCGGGCTTGTTCGCCGATCTGCTTCACTCGGTATAGCGCGAGTTGCTCCCGCGCTTCCGGTGACATCGTCTCTTCAACCGGCGTCACTACGGACTCGGGGGCACGCGGCAGGGCCTCGTATTCGGATGCGTCGAACCAGATCAGTGTGCATCGGTTGCACACGTCCACAGTCAGGGTATGCCACGCCGCCGGCATGGTCACCTCCGCCATCGGACGTGTGCAGAGCGGGCAGGGCCGTCCCCGCGGGGCCCTCTCGTCCCGGCACCTCTGCCACAGGTCCCCCACGAAGTGCCGCGAAGCCCCCGCCTTCCGCAGCACCGGCAGCGTCGCCGCTCGTCCCCCGCATTGCGGGCATACGTAGACGTATCCGTGCGCCGTGTGCTTCCGGATCAGGCGTTCAGAGCAGGTGGGGCATTGGTCCATGTCGTTTCCCCGACCGCGGATTCACCCACCCTCCGTGTCACACGCCGGCGACCAGCGTCACGGCGGGTCAAGCTTCTTGACGAGAATCTCGGGCACGCCCAGGGAGTGCCCGGCCGGCAGTTCCTCGGCGGCGCGGCTCCAGGACAGCGCAGACTCGTCCAGTCGCAGCATTCCCAGGCAACGGGCGGCCATGAACGGAAGGAACGGCGCCATGAGGGTGGTTAGCGTACGCACGCCCTGGAGGCACACGTTGATGGCCCGGCCGCACGCGTCCATGTCCGTCTTGCGCGTGCGGAAGGGGGCCGTGGTGTCGAAATATACGTTGCCCGCCCGGGCCAGTTCCATCATGCGCGCCAGGCCCGCCTTGAATCGGCAGGCCTCCAGTTCGACGGCCACGGCTTCAGCGGCCGTCTGCCGGGCGGCCAGCAGCTCCTGGTCGATCGCCTCCCGGCGTGCCGGTGCCGGCACCTTGCCGTCGAAGTACTTGTGGGTGAAGGTCACGGTGCGGTTCACGAAGTTGCCCAGGACGTTGAGCAGCTCCGTGTTGCGACTGGCGAAATCAGCGAACTCGAAGGCGGTGCGGGCCTGCTCTGGCGCGTTGGCCGTGAGGTAATAGCGGAGCGGGTCCGGGTCGTAATCCCGCAGATAGTCCTCGATCCAGATGGCGGTTCCGCGTGACTTGCTCATCTTCTCCTCCTCCTTGCCAGGGAAGCGGAAGTTGAGAAAGGCGTTGGATACCACGTTGTGCGGCAACTGGAACTCGCCCGGTTCTCCCTGGACGGATCGGCTTTCATGCGTGGCCAGCAGCATGGCGGGCCACGTGATGGCGTGGAAGACGATGTTGTCTTCGCCGATAAAGTGGACGATCCTGCAGTCCGGGTCTTTCCACCACCGAGCGTATTCCTCCGGGTCTCCGCTGTGTTGCTGACACCACGCCGCCGTGAAGGAGACGTACCCGATCGGCGCGTCGAACCAGACGTACAGCACCTTGCCGCTGGCATCGGGATCGTCGAGGGGCACGGGAACGCCCCATGTCATGTCGCGGGTCATGGCGCGTTCGGGCAGGCCCTCCGACTCGATGCGGCCCAGTGACTGGTTGATGACAATGGGACGCCAGCAGGCGCCGGCGGCCACGGGGTCCCGCTTGCTGCGCAGCCAGTCGGCGAGCCGGTCCTGGAGCTGATCCAGGCGCATGAACCAGTGCGTGGTATCGCGCGGCACGGGGGTGGAGCCGGTCATGAGGCTGACCGGATTGCGCAGCGAAGTCTGCTCCATGATGCGCCCGCAGGATTCACATTGGTCGCCAAAGGCGTTGTCGCTACCGCAGTCCGCGTAGGGACAGGTGCCCCTGACGTACCGGTCGGGCAGAAATTGTTGCGCCTGCTCGTCAAAGAGCTGCTGGGTCGTACGCTTCGAGAACAGGCCCTTCTGGTGGATGGTCAAAAAGAACTGCTGGCTCAGGCGCTCGTGCAGTTCGACAAACCCCGGCTGGTGGGTGCCGCCGTACACGTCAAACCGGATTCCGAGCCCTTCGAACGCAGCCTTCTGCGCGGCGTGATACTTGGCGGTGAGGACTTCGACGGAGACTCCCTCCTCCCGCGCGCTCTTCAGCGCAGCCACCCCGTTGTCGTCGCTGCCGCAGATGTATCGCACGTCGGCCCCGGTGGCTCGCAGGTAGCGGACGTAGATATCGGACGGCAGGTAGGCGCCGGCGATGTGCCCGACGTGCAGACGGTTGTTGGAGTAGGGCAGGGCCCCCGTGACCAGAAACCTTCTCGCAGACATAACGCTCCCTTGTTCAGCCGGATGCCGTCTGCCGACCCGACCGCGGGCCGGAATTCGCGATGATTGTAACCACCGGCCGCTGCAGGACAACCGGCTCGGCGCCTCAATAGCGAGAAGACCACGGAAACGGCGCCTGCGTATCGGACGTGCGCGGGTTGACCATCCGGGCGGGTTTGCTCATGGCCGGACCCCGATCGAACGATCTAGATACGGGAAACCCGGGGTGTCCATGCGCCGATTCC
>CAZBFW010000298.1:0-5703 GCA_964491135.1 uncultured Phycisphaeraceae bacterium
CCAGGCCGGTGCAAATAGCCCGCCGAGTCTGCTTTTGTACGCCGCTCATGGGAGACTCCTCCGAGGCATCTGCGTGGCCCCGCGACGAGAGATTATGTGCTTCAGTGCGAGTTCGTCCATCCGACCTTCCGCGCGACCGCCGTCGCGTCACCTCGCCAGCCGATTGCGGAACAGGAGCAGGACTCGCTCCGTGTCGCTGAGAGATCGGATGTCCTCGATGCGTTGCCGCATGGCAGCCGGGTGATCGGTTATGATGTTGTCCACGCCGAGCTCCACCATGCGGTCCGTTTGTTCCGGGGTATTGACCGTCCAGACGTGCACAGGCATTTTCCGTGACTCGGCCGATGCGATCAGGGATTCCGTGGCGAGCGTCCGGTTGATGCTCAGAAAGTCCACGTTCAGCCTGGTCGGATCGCCCACGGCCCTGGCCACAATGTAGCCGATCGGAATGCGATCCGTGCGAGCCCGCACCTGCATCAGGGCGTCATAGGAGAGGGAGGAAAGCACGCAGCGCGAGGCGAAGTCCTTGGCCTCGATGACTTCTATGGTGCGGGCCACGAGCGCGTCCGGCGATCCGTATGGCTTCAATTCGACGTTCAGGCGGATGCGGTCGCCCGCCGCGTCGATCACTTCCGCCAGGGTCGGAATCCGAACGCCGGCGTACTGGGCGTCAAACCAGCCCCCGGCGTCCACGGATCGCAGTTCCTCGAGGCTGGCCTCCGTGATCTTGCGGGGCAGGCCGGCCAGCCGCCGAAGATCTTCGTCGTGGACAACGACAACCTCCCCATCGGCGGTCAGTTGCACGTCAATTTCGGCGTACTCCGCGCCGGCTTCGATCGCCATTTCGATGGCGGGCACCGTGTTTTCCGGGGCTCGCGAAGAGTCTCCGCGGTGGGCCGTGACGTCAAGGCGATCACTCACGCCCACACTCTCCAGGATCGCGACGCCGGCCGCTGCACTCAGGGCGACCGCGATCGCCGCTCCCGCAAGCAGCGCGACCGGTCGCGACCAGCGACGCGGCGGTTCGGCCGGGGGTGCCTCGTCCGTTGCAGTGAGCTCGGACAAACCGTACGAGTGAACCCGGCTGATCTGTCGATACAACACGACGATCAGGAAGGCATGGGTGGCCGCGGCCAGAAGCGACAGTAGGAAGATGCCGGCCGCGTGGACCATCAGCAGACCTGCCGCCAACAGCGCGCCTCGGCCCGGCGACGTGCTGAACCGGACCAGCAGCCATTCGCTTGCCCCATCCAGCAGCCAGGCTCCGACGCCCGTCGCCAGAGCCAGAATGGCGGCAACGCCCAGCACGACACGTCCGATGTACCACCGGCGGCCGCGGGTCAACTTTGCGCTCAACCGCAGGGCGCCGACCCCGCCCGTGCCGAGGAACAGGCACAAGGGCAGTGCGAAGACCCACCGAACGTAGAGCCAGCCGAGCACGGTCAGCAGTCCTGCCGCGAGAACAGCCCCGATCGACACGCCCACCCAGAAGATCGGCGGACGTTCCACCCAGAGGTAATTGATGTCCAGCGCGGACCACGCCAGCCGCCAAACCAGACCGGCCAGGGCCAGAAAGGGGAGGGCGGTCACCAGGAACACCGCAAACTGGATCAGGGCCAGCAGCATCAGTTGCGGAGCTCGCCGCAGGGATCGCAGCAGCGCAGTAACGAACGATCCGCCCGGTGTGTTCGGTTGCCCGGTCGCGATCAGCATCAGCCCGGCCTGTTCGAGGTATGTCTCGAACAGCGCGAAGGCGACGGCCAACGTGAGGGCCAGCAGGCCGGGGATACTCAACGCGAAGGACACAATATCCGTGTTTGCCACGGAAAAGCGGCCGGTCGTTGCGATGATCCGGGCCAGGGCAAAGGCGGAGAGCGGCACCAGAACCAGCGCGGCGAGCGCCCGGAAAACCAGTACATAGGCCGTGACGGCTCCGAGGCGTGGCGGCATCAGGACCGCTGCCTGCTTCACGACGGTCGGCCGGTGGCCTTCGTACACTTGTTCAACCGCCATGCGATGTTGCCCGCGAACCAACGCTCGTCTGCTCTTGCACTATAGCCCGGGGAGGTTCCCACCGCCACCACGCGGGTGTTCGACTTTCCGGGCGTCGATGTGCGAGCGACGGCCGGCGCACACTGATTCATCCTTGATCGACAGAGCAGGCCGACCGGCCCTCCCGCGTTCAGCCGGCGTCCGGACCTTGTCTTCCGTTATGCACCGCGCCATGATGTTTGCGGCCGCGGAGGGCTTCAGGAAGCGTCGTGAGCGGCCGCCACGTGACGGCCTTTCTCGGCGCGCTGCATGCTGTTTTTTCTCGGGCTGGGGGGCGTTCCGCCCATGCATGTTTCCGTGCGAATTCTCTGTGCCCTCGGGCTCTACGTCCTGGTTTCTTTTCTCGCCATGATGGGCGTGCCCTGGCTTTGCATGAAGGCCGGGCTCGGGCCGCTGTGCCCCTGGTGCATTCGATCGGGCCTGGTCACACAGGCAACATTCCTGGTGCTGGCCCTGGTTTTCATGCGCGTGATCGGCAGGGGCGACTGGGCTCGCTTCGGAATGCGAACGGCGCGGCCGGCCATCGTGCTGCGGGCGATCGCGATCAGTGCGGCGTGCATGCTTGTGCTGATGTCGCCGCTGCTGGTGGCTTCCATGATGAGTCCGGCGCCGACCGGCGGGGGGCCGGCGTCCGGAGGGCTTCTCGAGAAGATCATCCTGATATGGCTGATCGCCAGCACGTGTGAGGAGGTCTTCTACCGGGGCTTGCTGCAGGGGTTTCTGTCACCGCTGGCCACGTATGGCGTTCGGCTGCGGATCGTGCGGATCAGTCTTCCGGTCGCCCTCTGCGCGGCGCTGTTCGGACTCAGCCACCTGTGCCTGGCGAACGTGTTTCCGCCTCCGGTGCTGGTATCCATTCTGGTTTCCACCACGCTGGCCGGCCTGGTGGCCGGTTACTACCGCGAACGGACAGGGAGTCTCCTTCCGGCCATCGCGGCGCACATGACGTTCAATGTAGTGGGTACTGTAACGCCGTTACTGGTTTCGGGCGGACAGTAATTACAGTGACGGCACCAAGCAGCCGTCGGGTTTGAGGTCAGGTTATCGGTCATTGGCGTTGACGACGGGCGCGGGACAGGTTTCCCCTCAGAATACGCCTTGCTTTTCCGATTCATCCGTATGTGCCGCAAGTGAGACTGTACGGGCGGCGTCCGGTGGACTACGTACGCGCCGGCTCCGAGGGACGATCGCGCGGGTCCGGCATCCAGGCAAGCGATCTGTGCGTGTGGGTTTGTCATGTGGATTCAGCAATGGACGGTTCAGGGCGGGTGCGGGACGTACGACTTCTCGCAGATCGCGAATCAGGATGGCAACGTTCTGGTGCTCGTCTTCGGAGCGGTGGAGCATTTTGAACGCGCCGACTTGGCCCCGGCGTTACGCGGCGCCTTTCCAAACGCGTCGATCGTCGGTTGCACGACTGCCGGCGAGATCACGGGCAAGGGCGTTAGCGACGGTTCGCTCACCCTGACGGTCGTCCGGTTTGCATCGACGACCATCCGAACCTGCTGCGAACCGGTGCCCCGGATGAAGGACTCCGAAGAAGCCGGTCGGCGGCTCGGCGCGGCTCTGGCGGGGTCAGACCTTCGGTATGTGCTTGTCTTGAGCGACGGCGTGAGCGTCAACGGGACGGCACTGGTCAAGGCCATCGACACGTGCGTGGGTGGGGAAGTGTCCGTTTCCGGCGGGCTGGCGGGCGACGGTGGCAGGTTCAAGCGTACGTTGCTCGTGCACAACGGGGCGGTTCATGCGAAGGTCGTTCTGGCGGTGGGGTTCTACGGGAGCGCCCTGCGGGTCCGGCATGGGTGCGCTGGCGGCTGGACGGTGTTCGGCCCTCGACGAAAAGTCACCAGGGTTTCGGACAACGTCGTGTATGAGCTGGACGGCCGCCCCATTCTGGACATGTACGAGGAGTACCTGGGCGAGGAGGCGAAGGATCTTCCGGGTTCGGGACTTCTCTACCCGCTGGCCATACTCTCGGAGGAGCGTGAGGAGACGGGGATCATCCGTACGCTGCTGGGAATCAATCGGGCGGAGGGGTCCATCACCTTTGCGGGTGACATTGCAGAGGGCAGCGTGGTCCAGCTGATGTGTGCCGAGGAGAGCGAACTGATTGAAGGGGCGGCACTGGCGGCCTCTCAGAGCCGGATGGACGGTTCGAAGCCGGACGAAGCGCTCGCGATCCTGATCAGCTGTGTCGGCCGGAGGCTTCTGCTTGGAGGGCGGGCTTCGCAGGAGGTGGGGGCGGCGATTCGGGCGCTGGGACCGGATCTGCAGTACGCAGGTTTTTACTCCAACGGGGAGATCAGCCCCTTCAAGCCGACGGGCCGATGTGAGCTTCACAACGAAACCATGACCATCACGACGCTGTGCGAGGCGACTGCCTGATGTGGAGCGAGGTCCAGCAGCAGATCCTGGACTCCTTTCTGGCCGCGGAGTCCGACTGGGACGATCGGGTCCTGTTGGAGTACCTGGGTTGCGCGCCTCCGGCGGAAGTTCTTGCGCTGTTTCGCGAGATCCACGACCGATACGTCCAGCTATCGAAGTCGACGAACCGCGCTCGTCGGGCGCTGCGGATCAGCACGCATGAAGCCAACCGGGCGAACGAGGGCCTTCTGGAGGAGATTGCCGAGCGCAAACAGGTGGAGTTCCGCCTGCAACAGGCCAAGGACGCCGCCGAAGCGGCCACTTGTGCCAAAAGCGAATTCCTGGCCAACATGAGCCACGAGATTCGCACGCCCATGACCGCCATTCTGGGGTATGCGGATGTGCTGCTGGAGGAAGGACACCTCGATAACGCTCCGCCGGAGCATCTTGAGGCGGCCCGCACGATTCGGCGCAACGGCGAATATCTTCTCGGGATCATCAACGATATTCTGGATCTTTCTAAGATCGAGGCCGGCCGCATCACCACGGAGCGGATACGCTGTTCGCCATGCCAGATTGTGGCCGACGTTGCCTCCACGATGCGGGTGCGGGCCGATGCGAAGGGGCTGCCGTTCGAGATCGAGTACGATGGGCCCATTCCGGAAACGATCGAGACCGATCCCACCCGTTTGCGGCAGATTCTCATCAACGTGATCGGCAACGCGATCAAGTTTACCGAAGTGGGCCGGGTCCGGCTCCGGGTCTCGCTGGTGGACGATCCGGATGCCCCGATGATGCAGTTTGAAGTGGCAGACACCGGCGTGGGCATGAACACCACTCAGGTGGCTGCGCTCTACCAGCCGTTCACCCAGGCGGACGCGTCCACCACGCGCCGATTCGGCGGCACGGGGCTGGGCCTGGCGATCAGCAAGCGACTGGCGGAAGAGTTGGGGGGGGACATCGCTCTTGCGGAGACGATCGAGCGGGTGGGAACGCGTTTCCGCATTACCGTGGCCACGGGACCGTTGACCGGGGTGAAACGCATCTCAGACCCCCGGTCTGCCACCGCCATAAAGAGCATGCCGGCCGAAAGCCGATCCCGCGTCGATGTGCCCGTGCTGGCCGGGTGCCGCATTCTGCTGGCCGAAGACGGCCCGGATAACCAGCGGCTGCTCTGCCACGTTCTGCAGCGGGCGGGCGCGCAGGTGACCCTGGTGGAGAATGGCCGGCTGGCCGTCGAGGCAGATCGGAAGAGCGTCGTGTAGGGAAAGAGTGTAGGATAGGGTG
>CAZBFW010000299.1:0-5699 GCA_964491135.1 uncultured Phycisphaeraceae bacterium
GTCCGAGCCGGTGTGCATCCGCAGGTGTGCCACTGCTGTTGAGCATCGCTGGTTCGCAGCGTGTCTGGCAGGCTCACTGCTTGAAAGCAGTCACACACGTGCGCCGTGCTGGTGCTCAGCCGAACGGGGCATCCGTACGGAAACCCCGCAGGTTCAGCCTCCCGTCAGAGGAAGCATTCGCCCAAAGCAGGAGCGGATCAGAAAACGAGCACGTGCCGGCTCGTCCCAGGCACGGCGGGTCTTCTGCGGCGGCGAGGACATCGCGTGTTCAGCGAAGCACTGCTCAAGAGCAGTGGCACGGCCGGGGCGCGGCGCGTGCGGCTTCATGGCGCGTTCACGTTCGTCACGATGTTGTTGGTCGTGAACGTATTGGTCTTGGTTCCTCCGCTGTACGTGCCGCCCTGGTACAACCCGTCCGTGACCACGCCGGTGGAGCTGCCGCCGCGGTACAGATCAAAACTCATCCCCGCCACAAGCGCGGGGCAGGAAACCACAAGCGACCGATACTGCTTTGCCGGAGCGAAGGTCACAACGTATGTTCCGCCGGTGGTGGTCTGAATGTGGGCCAGGGTGCCGGCTGTCTTGTTCGCGCTGTACGTGATCTTCACGGACCGCTGCGTCGACGTCGTGCTGGGGGCTTGTGCCATCTGCGCGCTGCCCGCCGCCACCAGGAGACCGCCGCTGATGTTAAACGTCCGGTCGTAGTCGATCGCACTGTTGAAGTCGACCGTCGGACCGTGAACGATGACTGTGCCGCCCGTCATGACGACGTAGCCGTTCACGTCAATCCCGTCGCCCGCGGCATTCACCACGATGTAGCCGCCGTGGATGTAGAGATAGTGATCGCCCGCCGGAGGCGGCCACCCCCCGGACCCGTCCGCGCCGCCGGCGCCGTTATTGGTCTTGGTTCCTCCGCTGTACGTGCCGCCCTGGTACAACCCGTCCGTGACCACGCCGGTGGAGCTGCCGCCGCGGTACAGATCAAAACTCATCCCCGCCACAAGCGCGGGGCAGGAAACCACAAGCGACCGATACTGCTTTGCCGGAGCGAAGGTCACAACGTATGTTCCGCCGGTGGTGGTCTGAATGTGGGCCAGGGTGCCGGCTGTCTTGTTCGCGCTGTACGTGATCTTCACGGACCGCTGCGTCGACGTCGTGCTGGGGGCTTGTGCCATCTGCGCGCTGCCCGCCGCCACCAGGAGACCGCCGCTGATGTTAAACGTCCGGTCGTAGTCGATCGCACTGTTGAAGTCGACCGTCGGACCGTGAACGATGACTGTGCCGCCCGTCATGACGACGTAGCCGTTCACGTCAATCCCGTCGCCCGCGGCATTCACCACGATGTAGCCGCCGTGGATGTAGAGATAGTGATCGCCCGCCGGAGGCGGCCACCCCCCGGACCCGTCCGCGCCGCCGGCGCCGTTGATGCCATCGTCGCTCGACGTGACGTGGATGTTGCCGTCATTGATGGTGATGTCCGCACTTTCGATGCCCTCGTAGCTCTGCGTCACCACGATCGTGCCGCCGTTGATCACCATGACGAGGTCCGAGTGGAAGGCGTCGTCCCCGGTGGCCACGTTGAAGGTGCCGCCTTCAATCGTCACGGTGTCGTTGGAGTGGACGGCGTCATCCGCGCAATCCAGAACGAAGGTGCCGCCTTCGATCAGCACGCTTGCGAGTCCCTTAATTCCCTTCGCCGAAAGGTCCTCGGAGATCGTGGCGGTGTGGCCGCCGCCGGAGGTGACGGTGATGTCGCCGCCGGTGATGGTCACATCGGTCTCCGCTGCCATGCCGTCCCCGCCCGACGTGATGTTTAGCGACCCGTTCTGAATCGCGATGTATCCCAGCTCGGTATCCTCCGCGTTGTCGGATTTCAGGGCGTCGCCGCCGGCGATGACGGTGATGTCTCCATCCTGGATCCGCAGGTAGTCCTTGCCGCGGATCCCGTCGTCCACCGCAGTGACGTTGAGCGTGCCGCCCGCAATCACGAGCTCGTCCTTGCTGGCGACAGCATCGTTGTAGTTGCCATAGACCGTCAACGACCCCGTGCCGGAAATGATCAACGTGTCCTTGCTGAACAGGGCTGCATTGGGCTCGTCGTCCTCGGGATTCTCATACACGTACGTGGCCGCGTCATACAGAAAACTCGTCGTCTGTTCGGCCAGCACGATTTCGGCGCTCGCGGCGGCCAGCACGTAGAGCGGAGCGTTCGTGGAGTTGCTGATGCTGACGCCGTTCAGGACGATCTTCACGGGGCCGGCATCGGCCGTGTTCACAACGATCTGCCCGTCCGCCAGCGTGCCGGTGATGGTGTAGCTGCCTTCCGACGTGATGGTGGCCTTGGCACCGTCCACCGTGACGCCGTCGCCGTTCACGGTGATGGACGTCCCGTTCAGGATAATCTCGGTCTCCACGGGGCCCGCGGAACCGCGCCCGCACGAGGGGTCGGCGGGGTTGCCTTCACCGCTGTAGCACATCTGGACGACGCCGAAGTCGGACGCATCCACATCGCCGTCCTGGTCACAGTCGGCGAGAATGAAACCCTCCAGATCTGGCGCCAGCGTACATTCGGCCGGCAGCGGGTCGTACGGCTGGGCCGGCCCGGTGAGGCAGCCGCTCAGAAGCTCGTAGTCAGTTCCATCCACATCGCCGTCCTGGTCGAAATCACTCAGCGCGTACCCCACGATCCGCCCCGGGCTTGCGACCTCGCCGCGGGTGGATGCCTTTGAGCCGTACGCATCGCCGGCCGCAGCCAGCACCCAGGAGGTCTGGGGCTCGGTGTAACCGTAGTCCGTGGCTGGTATGTTGCAGCTCTTGTTCTGCGTCCGGACGGTCCCCGGAAAGGTCTCGTCGCCGTAGGTGAGACGGTCAACCAGGGTTCCCCCCGCGTCGTAGAGGTTGATTTCGTCATTTCGGCCGAGGTTGGCCGTGTTGCCCCCGATGATCGTGACGCCGCTCAGGGCCCAGATCTGGGCGAAGTCCGCCGCAGTCTCGTCCGTCAGAATCACCGACTGACCGGGGGCGACCACCCCCAAGGCGCTGAGGCTGACGGTCCCGGGCACGCGGCTGTCGTCGTCGTAGCTCCAGCCGGTCATATCCACCGGGTCCGGCCCAATGTTGGTGAACTCGACAAACTCGCCGGTACTGCCCGATCCGAGGCCGTTGTACATCCATTCGGTAATCACCATCTCGCCGGAGGCGACCGGAACCAATGCGATAACCGCGCTGAGCGCGAGCCAGGACCTCATACTTCTCCTCCTTCTTGCGGGATGTTCTGAAGCACACGGCACGGCCGGCCACCACCAGCGCAGCTCCCAACCGCCGGCCGCGGACTCCATGGCGATCCCCGTTCGACTATTCAGTATCGATTGTGAAAAGGTGATGAAATCGGCCGGCCGCGCGTCCAGAACGGGCAGTCCAGACGCCTTTCCGCCTGGACCCACTGGCATCGAAACTCATCTGTAACCACTTGTTTTAAAAGTTTTTATGGCTATTTCGCGGATGAAAATCACCGCATTCGTGAAGAGTCTTATTGACTTTGTATCGGACTATTAATTAATATTGTCGATGTTATGCATGATAACCTTCCAGGAACGCCGCCGCTGGTCCGGGCTGTAAACCGGCGGCTCATTCTGGATCGGGTCCGCCAGTCAGGCGAAGTGTCCCGCGCCGAGCTGGCGAAGCTGACGGACATCCGTCCGCCCACGGTTTCGGCGGTCATCAAGCAACTCATCAATGAAGGTCTGGTGGAGGAGATCGGGAACGGGGAATCGAACACCCGGACGGGTCGGCCGCCGCGCCTGGTGGCCCTTGCCCGCAGGCGTCCGCAGGCGGTTGGTTTTGAGGTCAGCGGTTCCCTGATTCGAGCGGCGTTGTGCGACCTTCGGGGAGAGCCCACGGAGCAAGCGCTGCTGCCGTACACGCCGGACACGCCGGAGCGGACCGTGGACCGGCTGCTCGAGACGGGTGAGCGGCTGTTGCACAAGCGCGGTCTGCGGTGGTCGGACATGCAGGGCGTAGGCGTGGCGTTGCCGGGGTTGGTGGACACGTTCCACGGGGTCGTTCGGTGGAGCCGGCCGTTCGGATGGCGTGACGTGCCGTTGGGGGCGATTTGTGCATCTCGCTGGGGGCTGGCCACGGACGTGATGAACAACGTGGTGGCCGGCAGCATGGCGGCGCATTTCCTGGGCGAAGCCCGGCACTCCCGGAACTTGATTTTCATCCACATGCGGTTCGACGTGGTGGAACCGGGCACGCCGGCGGACGCGGTGCGGCTGGGCAGCGGGATCATCATCAACGGCGAGCCGTACCACGGAGCGTTCGGCGCCGCGGGGGAGATTTCGCGTTTGGTGGTCCATCCGCTCGCGTATGCCCGGGACGCGGAGGGCCGGCCCTTCGCCAACACGGCTGCGCTGGAGTCTGCGTACCTGGACGGTCTGCCCTCCGCGGTGGAGGCGATGGACCGGGTGGCGGGCGACATCTCGAATTACGTCATTCACGCGATCAACTTTCTCGACCCCGGCGTCGTGGTGCTGGGTTCGGATCACGAAGTGTTGCGGGACGCGGTGCTGGACCGGCTCAACCGGATTCTGGCCGAAGATGCGTTGCGCCAGGAGGTGGGGACCACGGAGATCATGGCTTCCACGCTGGGCGAGTTCGGCATGGTGCGGGGGGCGGTGGTGCCGACCCTGCAACGGGTGTTCCGCATGCCGCGCTGGAGTTAGGGATCAGGACGGGCAGGAAGCGGCCGAGGGGCCGCGGGCACATCAGAACGAGGAGAAGGACCATGGGGCTGACTTCAATTCAACGGCTGGCGCTGTCCGGCGCCGCGGCACTGCTGCTGGGCGCTCCGGTGTTTGCCGGCGATCCCATTGAACCGGGAGTGATCTTTGGTTTCGACACGCATACAGAGTACTGCGATCCGGACTACTGGAGCTTCTTCGGATATCCAACGACGGACTTCGGATCCAACGGAACGTCACCCGACGGGCATGCCATATCTACGACGGGCAACTGGACGACGTGTGACGCACAATACGGGTTCTCGAACTGCCAGTTTCTGGGCTCCAAGCACGGCGGCGGCCGGATTCTGAACCAGCCCCTGTGCCAGCCCTACGGGTCCGGCGTCGAAGACGCGGACCTGAACCTGAGCCTGGGCACGGGCATCACCATGATGGTCAAGCTGGTGCTCCCGCCGGGAGACAATCCGCCGACAACGGAAGGGACGCCGGGCGTGAGGCTCCAGTTCCAGTTGGTGGACACGGACTATCCTGGCAACCCCTCCATTTGCACGACCGCGGTGGTCCCGGGCCGCAACGTGCTGGGCCGCCCCTACGTCAATCGGATGTACCCGCTCAGCGGAAACCAGGAATGGGAGACCATTACCATCTGGTTCGCGGGCCTCGACTGGTCCTGGGATGCAGCGGCGATTGCCGGCATCAACGGCTTTGACATCAGCGACATTTATTCCATGAAGTGCATCTGGCGGCGGGGCGCCACCTCGTCCAACCGGAACCAGATCATCTTTGACGAGATCACGCTGATCGACGATCCACCCATCCTCTGGGCGGACGCCGATCTGGACCAGGACGTGGACCTGACGGATTTCGCGACGCTCCAGGAATGCTACGGGGCGGACCTGGAGGTTTGGACAGATCGGAAGAGCACACGTCTGAACTCCAGTCACCGCTCATTATCTC
>CAZBFW010000300.1:0-5699 GCA_964491135.1 uncultured Phycisphaeraceae bacterium
ATTCTTTCATCATCCGGATCGCCGATCCAGACGGCCTCCGCGTGATCCAGCCCGCGCAGCAGGGACTCCGCGAGCCGCTTCGCACCCGCTCGGTCGGCCGGGCGGTTCGAGGGAACCACCTCCGCCAGCTTGCGTTTCACCAGCGGTGTCGGATCGGCGAACGACTGGATCACCCGCGGCCACGGGTCGGCCACGACGACGGCCAGGCGGTCTCCTCCGGCCAATCGTTCAGCCTCGTGCAGCGCTGCCGTGGTCGCTGCATTCCAGCGATCCTCCGCGCCGTGCATCGCCATGCCCGCGTCGACCACCACGACTTCATACAGCCGGTTCTTCGGGTCGCCCGACCGCGCCGGTCGGGTCGCGGCAAGGCAGAGCAGAATGCATATCGCCGTCAACAGGGCGTAGGTCAGCGGATGCCGGAATCGCTCAAACAACGTGCGGGCCCGCGTGCGCTCGGCCGCGTGGGCCCAGAACAGCACGGTCACCACCCGCAACTCCCTGGGACGGACCCGCAGCCGGTGCAGCAGGGCCAAGGCCACCGCTGCCGCCGCCGCCAGCGCCAACGCCCATCCGATGGGTATGCCGGAGAATGTCATCGCACTGTCACCTCACGTCACCAGCACACCGCCCGCGAACAGCTCATCCAGTTGGTCCAGGATGGGCCGATCGGCGTCAATCCGGGCGTGGACCGCCCGCCGCCGGGCGGCAAACCGCGAGAGTTCCTCGGCAAACGCCGCGTACGCCTGCCGGTACCGCCCCACGCTTTCCCGCGTGATGGACACATCCACCGCCCCGGCCGATTCACAGTCCAGAAGGCGCAGTTCGCCGTCCAGGGCGGGGTCCGCGTCGGACGACCGGATCACCTGCACCAGTGCCAGGCGGTGTCGCAGATGTCCCAGCGCCTCCGTGACGCCGACGGCTCCGGCCGAGTCGAAGAAATCGGAAACCACGGCGGCCAGCCCCGGCCGCTGGCGCCGGGCCGCAAACCGGGTCGCCGCCCGCACCACGTTTGTCGGGCCGGCCGGCCCGAGCCGCTCCAGGTACGTCAGGGCTCGCCGCAGCCCCGCCCGTCCGGTATTCACGGACAGCGGGGGCAGCAGGTCCGCCCCGAACGGCTGAATGGTCACGCGGTCGTGCTGCTGAAGGGCCACCGCGGCCAGGATGGCCGTGGCCAACCGCGCGGCGTCCGCCCGCGGCGGCGCCTCGAAAAACATCGAATCGCTCACATCCAGAAGAATGGAGACCGGCAGGTCTTCCGGCTGCTCAAACAGCCGCAGGAACAGCCGCCCGCTGCGCCGGTAGAGGTTCCAGTCCAGCCGGCGCACGTCGTCGCCCGGCACGTAGGCCCGGAAATCGCGGAACTCCATTCCCGCTCCCAGATCGGGCGACCGATGCTCCGCATGACGCCCGCCCCGGGGCGTCTGCCGGGTGATGATACGCAACCTCTCGATTGCGCGGACAAAGTCTTCGCTGAACAGCCGGGCCACGGGTTACCTCGACAGCTCACTCACGGAACTGACCGCCGCTCGGACCAGGTCGTCCGGATGCACGCGGTCCGCCTGGGCCTCAAAGTTCAGCAGCAGCCGGTGCCGAAGCACGGGCAACGCGACCGCCCGGACGTCCTCGCACGACACGGCATATCTTCCGCCCATCAGCGCCCGAGCTTTGCCCATGAGCATCAGCCCCTGAGCGCCGCGCGGGCTCGATCCCAGGGCCACCGCCCGGCTGATCGCGGCCGGTGCGTGCGGGGACCCGGGTTGGGTGGCCATCACCAGCCGAATGGCGTACGCCCGGACCTGCTCCGTCACCTCCACGCTCCGCACGATCCGCCGCATGGAAAGGATCTCGTCGCCCGTGGAGACCGGTTCCACCGTGGGCAGGTCCGTGCCCGTCGTCCGCAGCAGAATGTCGTGGTACTCGCGCTCCGCCGGGTAATCGACCAGCAGCTTCACCAGGAAGCGGTCCAACTGGGCCTCCGGAAGCGGGTATGTTCCCTCCTGCTCGATCGGGTTCTGCGTGGCCATCACGATGAACGGCTCCGGCAACCGCATGGTGCGGCGGGCGACCGAAATCTGCCGCTCCTGCATGGCCTCCAGCATGGCCGACTGCGTCTTGGGCGTGGCCCGGTTGATTTCGTCGGCCAGGATGAAGTTCGCCACCACCGGGCCCGGCTCGAACGCCAGCTCATGCCCGCCGCCCTCCTTCTCCCGCAGCACCATGGTGCCCACCACGTCCGCGGGCATCAGGTCCGGCGTGAACTGGATGCGCGAAAAGTCCAGTTGCAGGGCCGCGGCCAGCGTCCGGGCCAGCAGTGTTTTGCCCAGACCCGGAACGCCCTCCAGCAGCACGTGCCCGTCGGACAGCAGCACCGACAGCACGTTTTCCACCAGCTCGTCGTGCCCGACGAACACCTTGTGCACCTCTCGCTTGAGGCGATCGAATACCTCGCGGAACCGCGCCGCCTGGGCCGCCGCGTCTGCCGACACCGCAGGCCGTGCTTTGGGCTGCTCACTCATGGATTCAATGACTCCTCCGTTTGGGATGTTCCGCCCTCCGGCGGCGTAACGGGCTGACTCTCCTCGGTCTGCTGCGCGTCCGCGGAATGCAGCGCGATCAGGTAGTTGCGAACGGCCTCAGCCAGATCCGGCGGAATGGCCACGGGCGAAACCGGCCACTCCGGCCCAACCCGCGGCGAAACCGGTCCCGCCTGTGCCGGCTCTCCCGGCATCGGCGTCGGCTCCACCCGCTCATGCGTGATCTTCGTCGTCCCCGGACCCAGCCGACCTCGCACGAAGTCCGGGACCGGAATGCCCAGCACCAGCGAGGCCGTTCCTCGCGATTTCTTCGGCGGCGTCGGCCCGCCCCGGCCCGTGCCCGGCGGGCCCTGCTCACCGCTGATGCCCAGGTCTCGCGACGGCGATTCGTTCCGATCCTTCAGCGACGGCTGGATGCCGCTGCGCTGGCGGCTTTCCTCCGCCTCGTCCTCCACGTCCTCGTCTGACGCTTCTTCGTCTTCCTTGCCTTCGGCCGTCTGGGCCCGTTGCGACCAACTGTGTTGGACGGCGGCCATGCTTCCGCCGCCGGATGATCCCTTGCCGACGCCGGCCCCCGAGTCCGCCTCTTCTTTCGACCTGCGCTCCGTGATTCGCGATTCCTTCGGCGGGCGGGGCGTGCCGGATTTCGGCGAATCCTTCTCTTGCGTTCCTGCGGTTGCCGCCGACTGCGTGTTCTCGCCGCCCGTCTGGGCCGATCGCTCCGATGTCGCCGCCTTGGCTACGGTCCCCCCCCCTGTACGACCGGCCGCCGGCGTATGCGAGCCGCGTGCAGGCGCCGCCGCCATCGGCTCCGCCCGTGCGCCTCGCTCACCCTGGCTGCGGTCTGTCACGCGGTCTCGTGCCGGCTGTTCTTGGCGGTCCGTGTCCGGCAATTCCGCTTCTCGACCCGGCGGGCGAGACGTATCGGTGGCTGCGGCCAGTTCGCCGGTCTGAATCAGTCCCGGGCGGGGCCTCGCCGGACCCACCCAGGCGGTGGCCAGGACCAGCAAGCCGATCGCCGCTGCCCGACCCGCCAACCGAGGCCAATCTGTCGGCGCGACCGCCAGATACGGCGCCCCGTCGTGAATTCGCCTCAGCGAAGCGATTCCGTCCTGGATTGCGGCACCTCCGAACTCCGTGGTTACACCGGAGTCGGCCAGTGCCAACCCGATCGCCACGCGGTTGTGTTCACCCGCGCCCAGGTCCAGCCGCTCGGCCACTTCACGCCAGGAGGGTTCTTCTGCCTTCGCTCGGATCCAGGCCACCGCAACGGGCACCAAGACCACGAGCACCAGCAGGACTGCCGCCGCGGCAATGCCCACCGGCACCGGCTGCCCGAGCAACCACGCCAGCAGTCGCAGCAGCAGCACAAGCGCCGCGACCCACACAGCAGCCTGCGTGCCTCGCTCCGCGGCTCGGCGCACCCGCCGGCGAACGGCCGCTGAGTGCACGCGGCGTCGCGTCGCCGACAGCAGCGCTTCGAACTCCGCGCAGAGATTTTTCGATTCCAACGGCTGGCTCATGGTTCTTGCGGCGCGGAGGAGATATCCACCGTCACCGCGGCAAGGATTCTCTTCGTGGAACTGTCCTGGAGAAACGCCACCAGGTTGCAGGCCGACGGATCCACGAATGTTGGCCGGACCTGGTACTTCACGTTCTTGGCTTCTTCATCCCGCTTCAACGCCGCCTCCAGCGTCTCGGCCAGCTCGGCCAAACGGATTTTTACCGGAAAGCGCCGCGTTCCGCCGGTGGTCGGGACCGCCAGCCCCTCGGCCGGCGTGGCCGCCGCCCGGGCCACCTGGAAGTGCATGAGGACTCCGTTGGCCGACGGGGCCATCACGAGCCGCTCGCACAGCATAACGTGCAACCGAAGATCCGAACCGGCCTGGGGGCCCGTCAGATCAACGGCGCCGCTGATCGCCTGCCCCGCGAGCTGTGCTTGGCCCGCCAACTGCCAGGCCGACTCGGTCGCTGTCTCCGGCAGGGCCGCTTTCCGGTACTCCCGGTACACCGCATCGATGTCCCTGGCCGACCCGCGGGCCCCCACCGAGGTCTCGCCATCGAAGATGGCGGCCGGCGCCTCCGCGACTCCATAGAACCGCGCCCGGCCTTCCGCCACATCTGTGACCAGGGGGTCCGTGGCGGGCGCCGCCAGGTGATACTGCACGAAAGACACGCCCGCATCCCCGAAGAACTCCGCCAGCCCGCGGAAAGCCAACTCCGGCGCGGTGGTATCCGCCAGGTCAACGCAACTGAACAACTCCACCAGTCGCACGCGGCCTGCCGGCTTCCCCTGGACATCGGACTCGAACCGATCGGCCGGATGGAACTCCAGCGTCCGACCTTCGAGCAGCTCCTCCGCATCGGCCATGCTGAACGACGCCCGGAACGCAGCATCGCGGTTCAGCCGATCCAGACCCAACAGCGCTCCCGGCGGCACCTCGTCCTCCGTCAGCACTGCCTGCGCGAAGCGCGACCACGCCCGCATCGGCCGGCCGGAGCGTTCGTACAACTCGCCCATCCAGAAGTTCACCTGCGGGTCCTTCGGCATCCCGAAGGCCGCCGAGAGCAGGTGTCGCCGGGCCTGCTTCAGATCGTCCCGTTGCAGGGCCACATAGCCTAATCGGGCGTGCAGCAGATGCGACGCTCGTGCGTTGACGTCCAACGGGGCGTATTCCAGCCCGACTTCCAGCACATATGAGGCCAGAGCCAGCCGGTCGTCACGTTCGCCATTCAGCAGAACGTCGGCCAACTCCACCATTGTCTGGGCCCGACGTTCCGGCGGCGACGAGTTCGCCCGGTTCCGAACAGCCCGGCGGATCGCCTGTTCATCCGGCGGGTACGCGTCCAGACGCAGTGTCAGCAACTCAATCGACGCCTCGCCCACCAGCCGTGAGGTGGCATGTTTCTCGATGAACTGCTCGATGGCACCCGCATCCTGCTCCACCCGCGCCTTGAAATACTCCCGCTCCTCCGTGGGAAAGGCCGGCTCTCGTACGGGCTCGAACGCCATCCGACGGTTCGCCAGATCCATCGTCACTCGAAAGTAACTCAGCAGGCCCGTGCCCAGCATGACGTCCGGATGGGGCACCGGGAGCTGCGTCAGGTCGTCCGGCCGCAGGGCCACGTATCGGGCGATGTTGATCGGCCCCAGGTTCAGCGTTT
>CAZBFW010000301.1:0-2594 GCA_964491135.1 uncultured Phycisphaeraceae bacterium
GCAGCGAGATCGGCGTCCGCCGCGCGGCCGGAGAGACGTTGCGGCCAGGGGCTGGAGCGTGGATGTGTAGGCGTTGACGGCAGACAACCGGCCACCGCCGTCCACACGAGGAATGAGCATGCGAGAAGCCTTCGCATATAGCGTGCCCCCAACCGTCTCAGGTTGCGGTGCTCCGCTTCAATGTACGATACGGGCAGGGACAATGAGGAGGGCGTAACTCGCCAAGTGCGCCGGCGAGACGTCTTATAATACGGGCGCTTATGGACGTTTTCCCGCGCCAGGAAGAAGCTCTGGCGCCGGCCGATTGCAGGCGACGCGGGCGACGCTCATCCGGAAGGGGTGAAGGCGTGCAGCCAGGGGCGCGAGAACCTGGCTGCAGACCCGCGCCCCTGTGGCGCTGTCTGGTCGCGGCGGCCAATGTCGGCGGTCAAGGCTTCTGTCGCCGTGTGCCCGCGGCGATCGGGATCAGTTGGCGGAAGTCGGCGGAGGCCAGAGACGTTCGCCGGGCCGCGCCTCGGTCCGGGCGCGGGCCACGACCTCCTCGAGCCGGTGCAGCACGATCCGGATCCGTTCTCGGACGTCCGCGGTCTCCAGGATCTGTTGTTTGACCGGGTACGCCTCCGGCGCGATGAAGTAGAATGCGATCGTGTCCACGAGCGCCTCGATCGACCCGCGTCCGGCGAAGACCTGCTCCACGGCGTGCGGGTCCGCGATGCCCAGCTCCGCGGCTTCTCCCAGCACGCAGCGCAGGTTGTATCGCGACTGATCCGCTTCGTCCGGTTCCGGAAGCCGGCCGGGCTCCACCGAGGCCAGGACCGCGCGCCGATACGGCCCCGTTGCGTCCTCCAGACGGATTTGCGCACGCGTGCGGCCCAGCAGGATCAGGTTGAATCGGCCATCCTCCAACGGCTCGTGCTGAAGCACGGTGCCGACGCACACGGTCGGGTGGATGGCGGCCTGGTTCGTGTGGTACAGCGGTTCATAGCCCGGACGCAGCAAGGCCATGGCCAGGTGCCGATCAGAGGGCTCGTGATCGAGCAGGTCGAGCATCATCCGCCGGTACCGCGGCTCGAAAATGTGCAGCGGCAGCAGCCCGCCCGGCAGCAGTACGCAGTTGGGCAGCGGGAACACCGGCAGGGCCTGCTCCCAGATCTGGTCATCCAGCTCGTCCATCACCCGGGATGATAGTCGCCGGTCAAACGATCGACCAGCAGAAGCCCGGAGCGTCCGGCGCGCGGGCATCCCCGCCGAAGCGGTCGGGCCCGGTCTGCTCGCCTTCCGACGGGCGCGCTAGAGTGCTGCTTGACGCAGCCGCAGGGCGTTGGCCACAACCGAAAGCGAGCTGAAACTCATGGCGGCGGCGGCGATGATTGGACTGAGAAGGATGCCGAACACCGGGTACAAGACTCCGGCCGCGACAGGCACACCCAGGGTGTTGTAGATGAAGGCGAAGAACAGGTTCTGTCGGATATTCCGCATGGTATAACGGCTGAGGCGGCGAGCCCTGATGATCCCGCGCAGATCGCCCTTGACCAGCGTGATGCCGGCACTCTCGATCGCCACGTCTGTGCCGGTGCCCATGGCGATGCCGACATGGGCCCGGGCCAGCGCCGGCGCGTCGTTGATGCCGTCCCCCGCCATGGCCACTCGGCGGCCCTGGCTCTGCAGCCGCTTGACGACTTCGCTCTTCTGCTCGGGCAGAATGTCCGCCTCCACGTGCTGAATCTGCAGTTCGAGGGCAACGGCCTGGGCCGTCGTGCGGTTGTCTCCCGTCAGCATGAAGATGGCCAGCCCCTCGTCCCGCAGCATTCGCACGGCCTCCGGCGCCGAACGCTTGATGGGGTCTGCGACGCCCAGCAAACCCGCGGGACGGCCGTCGACGATTACGAACACAACAGTCTGCCCGTCGCTTCGCAGGGCGTCCGCTCGGCCTCCGAGGGGCCCCGGCTCGATCTGAAGGTCTTTCAGCAGGTGTGGATTGCCCAGAGCCACCCCGCGGCCGCCCACGCGGCCGACCACACCCTTGCCTGCGACGGACCGGAACTCCTCGACTTCTGCGAGGGAAACGCCGCGATCTTCGGCACCGCTGACGATCGCCTCCGCGAGCGGGTGTTCGCTGCCTCGTTCCAGGCTTGCCGCCAGGCTGAGCAGGTCCTGCGCGGTCCACGGAGCGGTCGTCTCGATGGTGACGAGCTTCGGATGCCCCTCGGTCAACGTGCCGGTCTTGTCGACGACCAGCGTGTCAACCTTCTCGATGGCTTCCAACGCCTCCGCGTGTCTGAACAGTACTCCTTCCTGCGCCCCACGTCCCATACCGACCATGATGGATAGGGGGGTGGCCAGCCCGAGGGCGCAAGGGCACGCGATGATCAAGACCGCCACCGCGTTCACAAGAGCGTGCGCCATGGCGGGCGGCGGCCCCAGGAACGACCAGAGAAGGAAGGTGAGCATCGCGACGAGCACGACGGCGGGAACGAACCAGCCGGCCACCTTGTCTGCGATCCTCTGGATCGGGGCGCGGCTGCGCTGCGCCTCACTGACCATCTCAATGATGCGCGCAAGCAGCGTGTCACGCCCGATTCGCTCGGCCTCCA
>CAZBFW010000301.1:2604-5680 GCA_964491135.1 uncultured Phycisphaeraceae bacterium
TGCTCTTCCGATCTCATGACGAACGTGCCCGATCCGTTGACCGTCGCCCCGATCACGGAATTCCCCGGCACTTTCCGGACCGGGATCGGCTCTCCGGTGACCATGGATTCGTCGACTGCGCTTTGGCCGTCCACCACCTTTCCGTCCACGGGCACCTTCTCTCCGGGCCGTACGCGGAGCCGATCACCGATCTGAACCTGTTCCAGCGGAATCTCCGCCTCCGACCCGTCCGCACGGACTCGCCGGGTGGTCTTGGGAGAAAGACCGAGCAGGGCCCTGATCGCGCCGTTCGTACGCCGGCGGGCCCGCAGCTCCAGAACCTGGCCGAGCAGGACGAGGGTGGTGATGAGCGCTGCGGCTTCGAAATACACGCTGAGGATCCCATGCTCTCCGCGGAACGAGGCGGGCACAACGCCGGGCCCCAGCGTGGCCACCACGCTGTAGCTCCACGCGGCGCCGACGCCGGTGGCGATCAGCGTGAACATGTTCAGGCGCCTGGTGACCAGTGATCGCACGCCTCGGACCCAAAAGGGCCAGCCACACCAGAGCACGACCGGCGTAGCCAGCGCAAGCTCAACCCAGTTTTGCACGTCCGGCGCCACAAGTCCGGCCAGAGACCGCCCGGGCAGATGACGAGCCATCGCGACGCAGACCAAAGGGATGGCCAGGACCGCGCTGACCCAGAATCGGAACGTCGTGTTCCTGAGTTCCGAATCAGCCTCGTCCGACTCATCACCCTGGATGCGGAGCGGCTCGAGCGCCATGCCGCATTCCGGGCAGTCGTCGGGCCTGTCCTGTACGACTTCCGGATGCATCGGGCACGTATACTGGATCCGACCAGGTGGACTCGACGGCTCTGCCGCGTCCTTCAGGCGGGACAACGCCACGTGCGGTTGGGACCCCTCGCCGTCCGAGTTGACGTATCGGGAGGGATGTGCGCGAAATGCTGCCAGGCAGTGCGCGCTGCAGAAGCGGTACGTCCGCTCCTCATGGTCGAGGCGGTATCGCGCCGTTCTGTCATCGACCGTCATTCCGCAGACAGGGTCGCGTAGCAGGTCGTTTTCCTTGTGCAAAGGGGCGTTGGGATCCGAGTGGTGCACCGGGCGCTCTCCTGTTACGACGGCGTCGGGCGTTCCCGCTACGCTCCCCCGACCACGCCACGAACAAACACCGCTCAGCCGACCCCGCGATGGTTGTAGTGTCACGTTACGATATGCACGAGAGGTACCGGGATCAACCACGCTTCGCTGCCGGGAAAGAGTCTGTCAGCTATCAGAAGACGCCTCGCCGGGTCCGGACCCGCTGTGCGGACCTCGACTGCTTCGGTAGAGGTCCAGCGCGGAGGGGAACGGGCTGAGGGCGCGTTCGAAGATGCCCAGCGAATACGCAATCGTCATGCCGTAATTGGTGATCGGCACGCCGGCGGCCCGGCAGGCGAGAATGCGGGAGAGCATCTCGCGGCGGTTCCAGACGCACGCCCCGCAATGGATGATGAGGCGGTAGGGGGTCACATCCGCCGGGAAGTCGTGTCCCTGCACCGTCGTGAACGCGAGCTTGCCGCCGACGTACTGCGTCAACCAGCGCGGAATCTTCACTCGTCCGATGTCCTCCGCGATCGGGTGGTGGGAGCACGCCTCGGCGATGAGCACGGGGTCTCCCGGGAGCAGCCGGTCGACCGCCATGGCACCTCGGACGAACTCCAACAGGTCGCCCCGGTACCGGGCAAACAGAATCGAGAACGACGTGAGTCGCACCTCCGGTGGGGTGTCGGCCGCCACTTTCAGGAACGCCTGCGAGTCCGTGACCACCAGGGCGGGCGGCCGGCCGAGACGCGTGAGGGCGTCGCGAAGCTCTCGCTCCTTGACCACCAGGGCACACGCGTCGTTGTCGAGCAGATCGCGGATGGTCTGCACTTGTGGAAGGATCAGCCGCCCCTTGGGGGCTTCCTTGTCGATGGGCACGACCAGCACCACCAGATCACCCGGGGCCACCAGGTCGCCCACGATCGCGGGGGCGTTGATGAAGTCGTCCGGGACGGTTTGGATCAGCGCGGTCCGCAGATCGAGCACGCCTTCGCCCCGGCTGGCCACCATCCGCACGCACGGGACCTTTTCGGCGGTGAGCGCGTCGATCCGCTCGTCCGGCGGCGACCACAGGTCCGTCTTGTTGAAGACCGCAATGACGGGCGTGACGCGCGCCCGCAGCGTTTCCAGCACCCCCTGCTCGAACGGTCCCCAGCCGCCCTGATCGCAGACAATCAGCCCGACGTCCGTTCGCTCAAACACCTTTCGCGTGCGCTCGACCCGCATGGAACCCAGGTCACCCGCGTCATCAATGCCGGCGGTGTCGATGAAAAGCACGGGACCGATGGGGAGCATCTCCATCGGCTTCTCCACCGGGTCGGTCGTGGTGCCGGCCACGTCCGAGACGATGGACACGCTCTGCCGCGTGATCGCATTGAGCAGCGACGACTTCCCGACGTTTCGCCGGCCGAACAGGCCGATGTGCAGCCTCATGCCCTTGGGTGCGGCCTGGGTCATTCCTGCGCTCCTCCCGGCGAGCCGAGCCTCGTGACCGATTCCGCGGAGACGAGTCGGTCAAACTGCTCCGCAGTCAGCAATCCTTCGCCAATCGCGGTATCGCGCACGCTGCGGTCGGCTTCCCTCGCTCGCACGGCCAGCCGGGCTGCCGAATCGTAACCCAGGAGGTCCACCAGCGCCGTGACGGCGGCGGTCGAGTTCTCCACGTGCCGGCGGCACCGCGCCTCATTCGCCTCCAGGCCCTCGATGCACAGGCGGCGCAGAAGCGAACAAGCCCGGGTCAGCAGGTCGAGGCTGCTCAGCAGGCTGTCGGCGACCAGCGGTAGGAAGGGATTGAGCTCCAGGCTGCCCAGTCCGCACGCGGTGGCGATGGCCTGGTCATGGGCCATCACCATGAGAGCCGCCTGCGACACCGCCTCCGGGATGACCGGGTTGATCTTGCCCGGCATGATGGACGAACCGGCTTGACGCGGCGGCAGCTGCAGTTCACCCAGCCCGGCGTCGGGTCCCGACGACAGCAGCCGCAGGTCGCCGGA
>CAZBFW010000302.1:0-2699 GCA_964491135.1 uncultured Phycisphaeraceae bacterium
GCGATGGAATCTCGTGACTGGAGTTCAGACGTGTGCTCTTCCGATCTGGTGCCGTACGCGAAATCGTGCTGTTCCACCAGCCCGACGCGCAGGCCGCGCATGGCCGCATCGCGGGCAATGCCCGCCCCGACGATGCCGCCGCCCACGACGAGCACGTCCAGGTCGGCGGCGGTCAGTCCTGCAATGGTCTGCGAGCGATCCATGATCCCGTTCTTCTACTCCCCGTCTGCGGCCGACGAATTGCCCCTGCGGGCGCAGGCCAGCAGGTCTTCCAGCTCCTTCAGACTCGGCACCACCACGGTGGGCAGCGTCGGCCACTGTGCCGCATCCTCGGCCGTGGCCTCGCCGGTCAGCACCAGCACCCCCGTCACGCCTGCCCGCTGGGCCATGACCATGTCCGTGTAGAGCCGATCGCCTACCATCGCCAGCTCGTGCGGTGCCAACCCGTGCCGCTGTAGAATGCCCGTCAACATGCGGGGGTCTGGCTTGCCCAGGACCGCTGCCGGCGGCACGCCCGTTGCGCTCTCCAGGCATGCACACACGGCGCCGCAGTCGACCAGCACCGTGGGCAGGTCGGTCGGGCATACCCGATCGGGGTGCGTGGCGATGAACGGCTTGCCCCGTTTGATCCACCATGCCGCCTTGCACAGTCGGGGATACTCGAGCGCCGTGTCGAACCCCACGATGACCAGGTCGGGCTCCGTCTCGCTCTGCAGGTCGGTGACCATCTCGAAGCCCGCCTCTGCGAACTCATCGGCCAGGCTGGGCGTGCCGATCAGGAAAAGCCGGCGGCCGGCCGGATAGACCTTTCGCACGTGGTCGATCGTGGCCAGCGTGGACGTGTACAGTTGGTCGGCGGTGGCGACGATCCCCATCTTTCGGAGGTGGCGCAGGTAGTCTTTCCGGCTGCGCGACGAGTTGTTCGTCAGGAACGTATGCCCGATGCCCAGCGCATCAAGCCGGGCCAGGAATCCGGGCGTCCAGTCAAACAGGGTCCCGCCCTTGTAGATCGTGCCGTCCATGTCCAGGGCGACGTGCCGGATGGAGCCGAATGCGGCGCTGTTCTTCGTCATGGATTCGATTCTCCACTATCTGCCGGCGCCTGTTTGTATCGGGCGTTCCAGGTCAGGGCGAACAGCAGGCTCGCGGCAATTCCCGCCGCGATGAGCACGATGAACACCGGATCCCAGTTACCGTAGCGGTCCACCATGTATCCCAGTCCCCACCCGGAGAGGACGCCGCTCAGGTAGCCGAAAACTCCCGTCAGCCCGATCGCCGTAGCCGCTGCTCGAGACGTGGCCAGGTTCGCTGCGATCACGCCGACCAGGCATTGCGGGCCGTAGATGAAGAACCCGACCGCGCAGAGCATGGCGGTGTAGACCCACGGCCATCGGACCGGGCAGGTCCAGAAGAGGACGACTCCGGCAGAGCACAGAAGCATGTACACGACGCACGCCCGGCCCGCCCGGCCCTTGAAGAGCCGGTCCGTCATCCAGCCTGCCGCAAGCATGCCGAGCATGCCCGCGAACTCATAGGCGGCCACGGTCCAGCCGGCATGTTCAAGACGAATCCCCTTCATTGCAGGGAGAAAGGTCGGTCCCCAGTCCAGGATGGCGTAGCGGATCGTGTACACGAAGAAGTTCGCGAGGCTGACGACCCACATGAGCGGATTCAGGAACACCTGATGGATGACAAAACGGCGGAATGCGCCAGGGGCGGGCTCGCGGTTGTCCTCCGCGGCGGGTTCGGCTGCGTGTTCATCCACGGCGGGCAGGCCCAGAGAGCGGGGCCGGTCGCGCAATCGGTCGACCACGAACACGGTGCCCAGAATTGCCAGTCCGGCGGGCACGAAGAAGCAGAGTCGCCAGTTGAACCGGATGAGATACGTGCACAGCAGCAGCACCAGGACGGTGCCGATGGAATGGGACGTGTTCCAGATCCCGAACGACGTCGCACGCTCACGCGGGCTGAACCAGTGGGTGAGGCTGCGCGCGCACGGCGGAAACCCCATGCCCTGGAACCAGCCGTTGACCAGCCAGAAGACGCCGAACGTCACCGCGGCACTGCTGAGCCCGAAGCAGATGTTCATCGCTGCCGAGCAGACCAGCCCCGCGGCCATGAAATACCGGGGATTCGCCCGATCGCCCAGGAACCCGTTGGCGAACTTCGAGAATCCGTACACCACTCCGTGCAGCGTGAGGAAGAGGCCCAGGTCGGCCTTCTTGAAGCCAAGCTCCGCTTCCATCAACGGCATGGCCAGAGAGAGGTTCTTTCGCACGAAGTAGAAAAGCGCGTACCCGATCAACGTGGAATACAGGATGCGCACGCGCCAATACCGATACCGGTCGCGCGCCTCAGCCGCGTCGGAGATGACCGCGGCGTCGGGCGGAGGGCGGAACAGGTTGACCAGGCCTGTCAGCATCGGCGTTCCCTCTCACGATGCTCCATCGGCGCCCCAGGCCCCGTTGTCGCCGAACAGTCGGTCCAGGCACGATTGCATGGTTCCTGACTCCACCGCCAGGTCCAGCACGGTGTATCGGCGGCGAATCTGGTACGCCTCAATGTACGAACGGCGCAGGCGCAACCGGTCGATGCCGATGTCGTCGGGGTCGGTGGGCGCGCCCGCATCCTTCAGCATTTCTCGCAGGCGGTCAGACGGAATCAACCGGCCGGCCAGTCTCTCACGCAGCGCGGGCCAC
>CAZBFW010000302.1:2709-5676 GCA_964491135.1 uncultured Phycisphaeraceae bacterium
ACGTCCTTGAGATGGTGCAATCGCTGAGACAGCGCGTAGCGATCCACGTATTTGGCCTGGCTTTCCCGAATGGCCACGGCTCGCAAGGCCAGCGATTCATGGGCGCGCGTCGCCAACTGCGCGATCGTGTCCGCCTCCGGCCATTCCGCGCACACATGCTGCACGTCGATCGTCTGGATCGGAGCCTCCAGCAGCGACTCATAGAGCAGCGTGGAGGCCAGCGTGCCGATCGCCACCTTGTGCCCGTGAAGGGGAACGCAGCCCTCATGCTGATGATTCTGCATGTCCCACAGGTGGCTGAACTGGTGTTCCGCCCCGGAGGCCGGTCGGCTGGATTGGCACCGCTGCATCGCAAACCCGGTCATCAGCAGCCCCTCCATCAGGCTTCGAGTGGCGCGGGAACTCCTGTTCCGGACGCCTGCGGGGTCGCCGAGCCAGTCCTCCAGTTTGTTCTGGACCATTCCCCAGGCGTCCGGAGCGATGGCCTCGATCCCGAGGGCGTCGGCCAGAATCCAATCCGCCCCGGAGGTCGTCTTGGCAGCCAGGTCCGCGTAGCCGGCGGCGCTTAACTCCGTGGGGGCCTCACAGATCACGTCCAGGTCCGCGATCACCGCTCGAGGGGCCGGACAGTAGAACGTCTGCTTCGATCCGGCTCGGTTGATGGACGCCCCGAATGCGGTGTAGCCGTCCATGGACGCCGCGGTGCCCGCGACCATGTACGAACGACGGCAGCGGTGCGCCGCCAGCTTCACCAGGTCGTTGATCGTTCCCGATCCGACCGCGATGGGCACCGCTTCCGTCAGGCCGAGTTGCTGCTGCAGCCGCACGACGTGATCGTGGTGAGCGTGCAGGCCGGGATCCTCGAACACGAATGCGTCCGCGGGGTTCAGCCCGGCCCGGCTCAGAACGTCAAACGTCGTTCGGCCGGCGGCCTCGAACGTAGCCGTATCGGCGACAAGGATGGGGATGGCGTTGCCAAAGCATTGGCGGAACACGTCGGCGGCTTCCTGAAGGGCACCGTGACCCAGCCTCACCTCCTTCGTGTCGGTGGCCAGGCTCAACGCCTCGCGGACCCACGGACTCAATCGTTCACACGTCACGACAAAGGCACCGAAAAGTTCAGCGGGTCTCCCGCCGGTCATAGGTCCGAACGGCCTGCAGCGCGGCTTCCGGGTAGTCTGTGGCGAAGGACTTTGCTCCAAGGTCCATGAGGCGGTGAAACACGCCGACGTCGTCACAGTCCCAGGGGAGCGTCTGGAATAGAATGCCGCGCGCCTGCAACTCGCGTCCGACGGACACAAGGAACGCGGAGGACGGGTGGAACGGGTCGTCCGCGCCGGGATCGTTGATACGCACGTGGATCTGGAGCTGGGTGATGCCCCCAAAGCCTTCCGCCCGCAACGCGCTCAGGCGCTTCGACAGCTCCGCTTCATCGCCGCCCATCCAGTGCAGGGTCTGACCTTCGGGCAGCAGTTCCCGCCACGCACAGATGAGCGGGTACTTCGTGGAGGCCAGGATCACCTGCTGCTCGACGCCGTGTCGGCGAACCAGGGCGGCCAGGGTCTCCAGCGGAACATCCTTGATGTCGAGATACAGCCACCGGTCCGGCCGTCCGCGCATGGCCGCGAACACGTCGCCCATCCGCGGGACATGCTGGCCCCGGAAGGCCTCGCCCTTGTACGCGCCGACGTCCAGTTCCCGCACCTCCGCCCAGGGAAGATCGGCGATGCCCAGGTCGGCTCGCTCGGCCGGCATGTCCTTGGCCAGCCGCTTGAGCGTGTTGTCGTGAAGCGCGACCAGAACGCCGTCCTTCGTCGTGCGGACATCTGCCTCGGGCACCGTTCCCATCGCCCAGGACAACTCGAACGATTCGAGCGTGTTTTCCGGCGCCGATTTCCCGGCCCCACGATGCGCCTGAATGACGAAGCGGTCCTGCGGCGCCGGCGAGGGCTGGCCGGGCCCGCTCCCCGCCGGCTGCAGGCAGGCGACGCTGCATGTCAGCAGGCCGCCGGCCAGCAGGGTCGTCGGGACCCAGCGTTGTACCGTTCGCTTCCACTGCTCTCGGTTCACGGTGTGGACCTCCCCAAGGCTGCTTCCACCGGCAGGCCGTATGGCGCCGCCCGCCGACGGCGCGAGAAAAAAGGCCCCGCGATCCGCGTGCGGACTCGCCGCACGTAGCGTTATCGCGGGGCCTTTCTCTGTGTTCTCTGGCCCAACCGGCCATCCCACTTGCGATGGCCTTGGATTTGTCCCTATAGTACGGTCGATGTGACGTCCTTGTCAAGTCTTCCGGACCGCTTGTCGCCGAGTGTGAACGCATTGACGAAGAAGCACGTGCGTCCCAGGCCGATCCGCGACTGGCTTCGACAGCCGGTCATCCCCGTCGTTCACGAGGAGGAGGCCGACGCGGCCGTCCTGGCCGACGCGAGTCTGATATTTCTCCAGGGCATCCAGTTGGCGGAGCTTTCCACGTGCGTGGCACGCCTGAGGGAAGGCCCGACCGCCCACACGCCCGTGATTCTGCACCTGGACCTCCTGGCGGGGCTCAGCAGCGACGTGGCGGGCCTGGAATACCTCGCCGGGCTTCAGATGGTTGATGGAATCATCACCGTCCGATCCCATCTGGTCGCGGCGGCCCGGCGGTTCGGCCTGGCCTCCATTCTGTTGGTGTTCCTGCAGGATGGGCGGTCCGTCGAACGCGGCCTGCACGTGATTGAGCAGTCCCGGCCCGATGCCATTGAGCTGGTGCCCGGCGTGGCCGCCCTGCACGAGATTCCGCAGTTCCGCTCCCTGACCGTACCGCTGATCGCCGGTGGTCTGATTCGCACGCCCGATCTGGCCAGGCAGCTGCTGGCCGAGGGCTTCCAGGCGGTCAGCACCAGTGCCGCGCACCTGTGGGGCCTGAACCGCGAGGCACGAGAGATCGGAAGAGCGTCGTGTAGGGAAAGAGTGTAGGATAGGGTGTAG
>CAZBFW010000303.1:0-5676 GCA_964491135.1 uncultured Phycisphaeraceae bacterium
GATAATGAGCGGTGACTGGAGTTCAGACGTGTGCTCTTCCGATCTAAGCAGAAGGGATCGATGGTGATCGTGCCTTCGACCGCGGTGGAGACGATGGGCTTGGGCGCCCTGGGCGGCCTGACCGCCTTCGGCCAGCAGCCCAGTACGCGCGGCTCCAAGGCAGCAGAACCGGACGTACCCGAACCGGCCCCGGGGCCCGAAGAGTGAAACTCATCCCGGCGGAGCGTGCAGCGCTTCCATCACGTACGGCCGAAGCCACTGGGCGACCACGGTCGCGCCGTGGGGTGACAGGTGAATGCCGTCCAGCGTCATGGGCTGTGGCATCCACCCGGGCGCGAGCATTTCCGGCGCCAGCCAGCGGCGCAGGTTGGATTCCGGCACCAGCACACAGCCGTGGCGGCGGGCGACGCTACGGTATACGCCGGCGTACGGATTCCAGATGATGCCGCTCGGCACCTCCACCAGCGCGCATCGCGGCGTGACCGCGCAGATGCGCGATACGATGCTCTCCAAGTTGCGCGCGAACTCGGCTCGAGGCACGCCGGTCAGGTAGTCATTTCCGCCGACGCACAACAGAACGGCCGTCGGCCGGTGAGAGAGGACGTCCTTGTCGAGCCGGGCCAGCAGATCGGCCGTCGTGTCGCCGGGAAACCCGGCGTTGATGACGGTGCAGCCCAGGTCGGTGCGCAGGCGGGCGACGTAGGTCTCGCAGTCATGTTCCAGGCTTACTCCCGACGTGAGGCTGTCACCGGCGCAGACCAGCATGGTGTCCGGTGCCGGCACGCCGCCGGTCGCGAGCCACGGCGTGAGAGACGGTTGACCTACCAGCAGGAAGGCGGCAATGGTCCCGGCCAGTGCGGCGGCGCACGCACGGGCTCGGGTCCAGCGGACCTGCCTGCGAAGAAGCAGGGCCAGGACTGCCAGTACGACCCAGGGAGTCCAGAAGAGCGGATCGAGTGCGGTTCGGGCAATGAGCAGGATGGGCGCGCCGAGAATCATCGTGTGATCGTGGCGCAGTCGATCGCGCCACGTCTGCTTCGGCCGGGCGAGCGTCAGCACGACGCCAGCGGCGCACGGCAGCCAGAGCCAGCGGTACGGAGCGACAAGAAACGGAAGTAGGGCGATCGACCACAGGACGGATCGGGGGCGCGAACGCTTGCGGTTTGCCGGCCCCGTGTCTGCCGAGGCGTTCATCCTTTCGCCGCGTCCTCTGCCGTGTCGTTCTCGCCGACCACCACACGCCGGATCGACGTGGCTTTGCCCGTGATGGAATCCACACTGACCACGATGCCGTTCAGGCGCAGGTCGCCGGTGGCGACGTCAAACGGGGAGGGGACGTTGGTGGTCATGGACCGGATCACCGGTTCCTTGTTGCGGCCCAGCACGGAATCGTGCGGGCCGGTCATGCCGACGTCCGTGATGTACGCGGTGCCGCGGGGCAGGATTCGCTCATCGGCGGTGGGAACGTGGGTGTGTGAGCCGAACAGAACGCTGACACGTCCGTCGAGATACCAGCCCATGGCCACCTTCTCGCTGGTCGCCTCGCCGTGCAAATCCACGACCACGATTTTCACGTCCTTCGGCAGGGCGTTGAGCACGCGGTCGGCCGCCCGGAAGGGGCAGTCGCTGGGCAAACGCATGTACATCCGTCCCAGGAGCGACAGCAGGGCGACCGCGTGTCCGCTGGCCGTCTGGAAAATGACGTATTCGCGCCCGGGCGCGGCGGGCGACAGGTTGGCCGGCCGCACGATCCGGCCGGACGATTCCATGGTTTCGATGATGGCCGTGCGGCGAAACACGTGATCGCCCATCGTCATAAGGTCCACGCCCGAGTCGATGAGCTTCTGGTACAGCGAGGGCGTGAGACCGGACCCGGAGGCCACGTTTTCCGCATTGACGATGGTGCAGTGCAGGTCGTGCTCGCGCACGAGCCGAGGTAGCGCGCGGGCCAGAATCATGCGTCCGGGACTGCCCACGACGTCGCCCACGCAGAGTAGATTGATGATCAAGTCCAGCCGACCTTTCCAGGGCGGCTTCATTGCCGCCGTCAGACCCATCGCTCGGGATGCCTTCCACGGCGTGGGTGGGCTTCCACCGGGCTGTGTCGGATGGAAGCCGGCTTTGAAAACCGGATGTCACCGTTCTAGCGGGCGTATTCGGTGGCCCGCACCTCGCGGAGCACCGTCACCTTCACTTCGCCCGGATACGTCATTTCCTGCTCCACCTGCTTGGCGATGTCGCGGGCGATCTTCTGCGCAATCGCGTCGTCGACCTTGTTGGCGTCCACGATGACGCGGACCTCCCGGCCCGCCTGGATCGCGTAGGCCTGCTGCACGCCGAAGTGGGCGGAGGCCATTTCCTCCAACTGTTCCAGTCGCTTGATGTATCGCTCCAGCGATTCGCGCCGGCTGCCCGGGCGGGACGCACTGATCGCGTCCGCCGCCATGACCAGCGGGGTGTACGGGCTGATCGGGTCGATGTCGCCGTGGTGGCCGGCGATCGCGTTGAGCACCTCCGGACGCTCGTTGAACTTCTTGCAGAAATCGGCCCCGATCTGCGGGTGTCCGCCTTCCACCTCGTGGTCCACCGCCTTGCCGATGTCGTGCAGCAGGCCGCAGCGGCGGGCGAGCCGGCCGTCCAGGCGGAGCTCTTCGGCCATGATCTGGCAGAGGTAGGCCACCTCGATGCTGTGGCGGAGCACGTTCTGCCCGTAGCTGGTCCGGTATTTCAGGCGGCCCAGCAGCTCGATCTGCTTCCGGTGCAGCCCGCCCACGTTGGACTCGACAGAGGCTTTCTTGCCGGCCTCCAGGATGTCCTTCTCAACGGCCTTCTTGGTGTCCTCGACGATCTCCTCGATCCGTCCGGGGTGAATCCGGCCGTCCTGAATGAGCCGCTCCAGGGAGACCCGGGCGATTTCCTTCCGCACCGGGTCGAAGGCGCTGACGACCACCACGCCGGGCGTGTCGTCCACGATCACGTCCACCCCCGTGGCCTTCTCAAAGGCCCGGATGTTCCGGCCTTCCCGACCGATCACCCGGCCCTTCATGTCGTCGGAGGGGATATCCACGGTGGAGACGGTGGACTCGCACGTGTGTTCCGCCGCGTACCGCTGGATGGCGGTGAGGATGATCTCCCTGGACTTGTTGTGCGCGTCCTCTTTTGCCTCGGTGAGGATGTTCGAGACGAGAATGGCCGCCTCCTGCTCGACCTCCGTTTCGAGGTTCCGCAGCAGAATCTGCTTGGCCTCGTCCACCGACAGGCCGCTGATCCGCAGAAGGTGCTGCCGCTGATCGCGGATGATTTCGTCCAGCCGCTCGTTCTTGGCCGTCAGCTCCTGCTCACGCTCGCCGAGCTGCCTGTCTCGCTGGTCCAGCGCCCGCTCCTTGGTGTTGAGGGTATCGAGCTTCTTCTCGATGTTGTCCTCGCGCTTGGCCAGTCGTTTTTCCGTTTCCCGATGCTCGGTCCGGATTTCCGCCGTTTCCTGCTCGAACTGTTCCTGTCGTTTGATGTACTCGGCCTTCGCCTCGACCTGGGCGGCCTTGACAACGTCGTCCGCCTCCTTCCGTGCCTCCACGAGAATCTGGTCGGCCTGCTGCCGTCGGTGCCCAGCCCTGATCCTGTCGAAGACGAAGACGGCCAGGCCGACCGCGGCCCCGCCAATCAGCAGGCCCACGACCGTTCCGGCCAGGGGAATCGTCGCCACGCCGGGTAGTAGGATTGGTAACATGTTCATGTCATCCGCCTGATGGTCCGCAACCCGTGTCTGTCACGGTATCCGCGCGCGTCGGTGTGCCTGAGGCTTTCCATGGGATCGCGTGCACTCCGGCAGGTACGCGCCGGTCTCGACTTGCGGATCGCTCGAGATGCACGCCCGAGGGGGGGCTTGCTGTGCGCGGCGGGTCAGTGGGTCAGCGTATGCGCAATGAGACTTCGGCCGTCACCACACTCCCGGGAGCGTGGAGTCCGACCTGATCATGGCCGTTGCTCTCTGGTTACGCGTGTAGCGCTCATACTCACCCTGACACGTTGCACAAACCAGCAACTTGAACCGATGTTGTTCCAGCTATCCGGCGAATCACATCATCGAGGGTCCGTCCGCTCGACCCATGATCATCCCAGCGCGGGTCGTCGGCTGCATTGCGCCCTCTTCCGATGCATTCGCCTGAATCCCGCTCAATCGGGTGGCGTTAAAGCGATTCGCTCTCCAACAAACACCGTGCCCTACGAACCCGATAACCCGTCTTCCCAGTTCGTCCCTTGAAGGCGAACGATCGGCTTCGTAGGCTATTACACAACAACAACTTAACCGATGGGCCACAATCTGGCCCGCTGGAGAGTATATCGGCCCGAAGGCACTGTCAAGCGCAACAAACGCTCCTCGCCCGGTTTTACCGGCACTTCATTACCGAATTGCTGCAATTGTGTCAGTGCCACGGAATGCTGTCGGGACTTGTGCGGCCGCGCGATCGAAATACACTCGCGGCCGTACAATACCCGTCCGTCGGGCTTGGAATCCGAGGCGGTTCCGAACGCATCCTGGAACGGGAGGCACAAGCAGGCATGACCAGACACCGCGTTTCGTGTTGCGTCGCTCTGTCGCTGGCCGTTGCGGTCTGCATGGCGGCCCCGGGATCGGCCGCGGAGGCAAAGGGCAGGGTCGAGCTTCTGGCCGCCCGGTCGGGAGTGGTGCCCGGGGAGCCGCTTGACGTGGCTCTGGCCTTCGAGTTGGCCGAGGGCTGGCACATCTACTGGAAGAACCCCGGCGACAGCGGCGGGCCGCCTACGGTGGCCTGGAAACTGCCGGACGGGTTCGCGGCCGGGCCACTGGGTTTCCCGGGGCCGAAGCGACAGGTGGATGACGTGGGCGGCATTCGCCTGTCCACGAATATCCTCGAAGGTTCCCCGATCCTCACGGCACGCGTCTCAACTCCGGCGAGGCTTGAAGTGAGCGAGGTCACGCTGGAGGCCGAGGTCGCGTGGCTGATCTGCCGGGACCTGTGCGTCCGGGAGAAGGCCACGGTGAGCCTGACGCTGCCGGTGGTCCGGGAGGCGGAGCCGGCCAACGAACCTGTGTTCGCGCGGGCGGCCCGGTCGCATCCGAAGCCCGGCGGGAAGGGCACGTACGTGACGGCATCGGCGGAGGTTCGACCACCCGTCGTGAACGTGGGCGCGCCGGCCGACCTTCTGGTCCGGCTGCGGATGGATGACGCCATTCATATTCAGTCCGATCGGCCGAAGGTGCCCGGGTTGATCGCGACGGACGTTTTCGTGGACGCCCCGGACCGGGTGAAGGTGGGGGACGCGGCGTACCCCGATCCACTCGAGCGGCAGGACAAGATCCTGGGCACGCTGAGCGAGTTTGCCGGCGACGTGACGGTGCGAATACCGATCACGGTCCAGGGCGACTTCACCGGTGATGAAGTGAAACTGGCCGGCGTGGTCCTCTATCAGGCGTGCAACAGCAGGACTAACCAGTGCTTCCCGCCGGAATACGTGGCATGGGAGGCCCGGGCCCGCGTGGAAGGCGCAGGGGCCGCGCCGGTGGTGGCGGATGCCGCCGGGGCAGAATCCGCGGCACGTGATGAGCCGGCGGTGGCGGCGGACTTGCCGGCGTCCGCGGAGGACGCGACGCCGGAGCCGGCCGCGTATGACGACGGGGGCTCGGTGGAGCGGTTG
>CAZBFW010000304.1:0-5668 GCA_964491135.1 uncultured Phycisphaeraceae bacterium
GCATACGCGATATGAGCGGTGACTGGAGTTCAGACGTGTGCTCTTCCGATCTAAACCACATCGGACTCGCGGACTACGCAGGTCGTCTCCGTGACCGCGGCAGGTCACAGGCTCATGACGACGACTTGCAGCGCGATTACGCCTTCGGCAGGCCCAGCGGAATGATCTGCCGGCCGTAGATCTCGTTGAGCACCTGGCCCAGGGCCGTGTACATGGCCGACACGCCGCACACCATGCCCTCGTAGCCGGCGACCCGCTTGATGCCGGCGTGGTCCATCGCGTCACCGATCGCCAGCATGAAGAACAGAATGGCCAGCGTAATGAACACGAACTGCAGCGCCCGCGTTCCCTTGAGCGTGCCAAAGAACATGGCCAGCGTGAAGACGCCCCACATGAACAGGTACGCGGCCATGGCCGGGTTGCCGGGCTTCTCGCCCCAGCCCATTTTCGGCATGACCAGCAGGCCGACCAGGGTCAGCCAGAACAGCCCGTAAGACGCGAAGGCCGTCGTGCCGAAGGTATTGCCCTTCTTCCATTCCATGATGCCGGCAAGGATCTGGGCGAGGCCGCCGTAGAAGATGCCCATGGCCAGGATCATCGTATCGAGCGGATACAGGCCGGCGTTGTGGGCGTTCAGCAGCACGGTGGTCATTCCGAAACCCAGCAGACCCAGGGGGGCCGGATTGGCTGTCGTGTCACGGATGTCGAGCAAGTCTTGCTTGGCCACGGCAGTCTCCTTTGTTGTGCGGATGCAGATTGTGACGCAACCTCCGCCGCTGCGCCGGGCGGCGACTGGTTTGGGGCGTACGATGGCCGGGCGCCGGAGGAAAGTCAAGCCGGGAGTCACCGCGGGCAGAGGTCCTGTACGGCAGGGCCAGGCGGATGCGTCTCGCATCAATTGACCACACGTCCGCCGAATGGCATGGGATGATCCTCCGCCGCCGGTGCCGGGGTTGCGCGGGAGCGATACGCATCATGCAATGGGTTTGCGCGCTTGCGGTCGCGGTCGCGAGTCAGGCGAGCGTCTGTCCGATCGCCCCGTCGGAGGCATAGCAGACGTGCACAACGGGCTTGGAGGCGGGCCATTGTGCCACGGCTCGCTGCATGCCCGCAACGAAATCGTCCACCGCGCCGGCCGCCACCAGATTCACCGTGCAGCCGCCCCAGCCGCCGCCGCACAGGCGACCGCCGATGTACCCGGGCTGCTGCGCCGCCAGAGCACACAGCCGATCCAGCGCCTCACAACTGTTCTCGAAATAGCGCTGCGAACTCCGGTGTGACTGCTCCATCAGCCGGCCGAAGCGGTCAATGTCGCCTTCCGACAGCGCCGCCCTGGCCGTCAGCACGCGCTCATGTTCACCAATCACATGGCGGGCTCGCGACAGCGGCGGTTCGGTAATCGCCGAGGCGGCCCGCTCCAGATCGTCCGGCGTGGCCTCACACAGCCCGGCCAGCCGGCGTCCGAGTCGCCGTTCCAGCGCCGCCTTGGCTTCCTCACACTCCCGGCGGCGGGTGTTGTACGGAGCGTCGTGCCCCAGTTGACGCGAGACTCGCGAGTCCACCACGACGATGGCCGGTGCCGGCGAACCCAGTGCGAGGGTCTCGTGAGCTCCCGACGCACAATCCAGGTAGATCACCCGGTCGGCACTTCCGTGGATCGTGGAGAACTGGTCGAGCAGCCCGCATTGGACCTTCGCGTACTCGTTCTCTCCGCGCTGGAGCAGCCGGGCCAGAGTCAGCGGTTCGATGGAAGCCGGGTATGCTTGAAGCACGGCCCGGGCCACCGACGCCTCCAGCGCCGCCGAGCTGCTCAGGCCCGCACCGGTCGGAACGTCGCTGGCAATCACCAGGTCCATGCCGCCCGCCGCAACGCCGGCTCCCCCCAGCATTGCGAACACGGACTTGACGTAGCTGGTCCAGTCGGGCCGAGCATCCGGCCGCAGTCCCGCCGCGGAGAACTCCCCGGCCGATTCCAGGTTGCACGACCAGATGCGGACCTGCGTGCCGGGCGTGGTCCGTCCGACAGCCACCACGTAGCGATCGATCGCGGCGGTCAGCACGGCGCCGCCGTTGTAGTCGGTATGGTTCCCGAGGATCTCCACCCGACCGGGCGCAATCCCGACGACCGCAGGCGATCCATGAAACCGCGCGCGAAACTCCGCCGTGGCGCGGCCGATCAGTTGGCTCGGGGTGCTTCGAATTCGTTGCCCTCGAAGGTGGTCCCCAGGTAGGTTTCTCGTACCAGCGGGTTGTTCACCAGCTCGCGGGGAGTGCCGCTGGCGAGGTGGCGACCCTGGTCGATGATGTAACTGCGGTCTGTAACCGTAAGTGTTTCCCGCACATTGTGATCGGTCAGCAGGATGGCGATCCCGCGGTTCTTGAGATTGGATATCTCCCGCTGGAGGCCCTGGACGGCAATGGGATCCACGCCGCTGAACGGTTCATCCAGGAAGATCAACTTCGGGTTGCTGATCAGGGCCCGCGCGATTTCCAGCTTTCTCCGTTCTCCCCCGGACAAGGTGCGCGCCTCCTGGTGCGCCTGCGTCTGCAACCCGAACTGAGCGATCAGCTCGTCCGCCGCCCTACGTCGGTCCGCTCTGGACAGATGGCGCATCGTCTCGAGAATCGCCAGCAGGTTTTGTTCGACGGTAAGCCGCTGGAAAACGCTCGGCTCCTGTGACAGATATCCCATCCCCAACTGAGCTCGCTTGTACATGGGAAGACGGGTAACGTCCTGACCATCAAAGAAGACTTGTCCTTCCTCCGGATCGATCATGCCAACCGCAATCCGGAAGCTGGTGGTCTTGCCCGCCCCATTCCGCCCGAGCAAGCCGACGATTTCGCCGCGGTAGACGTCAAAACCCAATCGGTTCACAACGGTTCGGCCATCGTACCTCTTCACCAGACCACGAACTTGCAGCAGTGCGTGCGATGGCATCAGCAGCCCACCTCCCAGGTGGCCTCAAACCAAGCGGTGGATGATCTGTTGAAAACCCGGGGCATTTACCCTATTCACCAGGCGGACTTAGAATCCGCCCACTTGTCCCATGTTTCCCATTTTGGGCGACGCAATGGTGCCATGAATCTGGGCCGTATCACGTCTACTGCAAAACTCACAACGACTTACACACCAATTTGCCAGTCGTCCAGGGCTGTTCGCGCCAGCTCGCTGTGTGTTCGGAAACGCGACAGCCGCCGGGTGTTCCTCGCCCAAACATGCCCGATAACTCGACGCCCGCCCTGTGGATAACTTCTTGTTTTACCGACACATCGGGCGTTGCCTGCCCCACGTGACCCCGACTGAATCTCAGCGTATCCATCGCATTCGACCGACGTTCGGGATCCACCCAACCTGTTGCAGAGGGCCCGGCAGGAGATCCGTGCGCAACCCGCTGGGCCAGTATACGAAAAACGCCCGGCCGATCATCTGATCTTCCGGAACGGTTCCGAGCTGATAGTCCTCGCCGCGGCGACGCAGGTGATGTCCAACGACGTCCCACAGCCGCGAGTCTGCACTCTGCGGGCTGTTGTCACCCAGAACGAAATACTCGCCCGGCCGAAGCAATATCGGGAAGCCGGTCGTTCCCCATCCGCCCAGCTTATATCGGTTGAAGGGTGGGGACACAAGCGGCGCCGACGTATAGAAGACGTCGTGCTCCAAGACGACGTGGGTGAAGTCCACGTCGAGGTCCGCGGCGGTGATGGTCGGCGGTATCACCGGGGGCGGGGGAGGCGCTGTGCGTATTTCCCGCAGGGTGATGAGGTAGGGTCTGTCCGGCCGGCCGGTGGGGTTCGCTCCGGGGATGGCGATCCACGTTTCGGATAGAACCTGGCGGCGGTCCACGCGCAGCGTCAGTCGGTAGTCGACATTCTCGAAGGCGACTTCGACGGGTCGACCGGGCTTCAGGGGGCCGGTGTGATCCTCCGCGATGAGCGTGGCATCTTCAAAGCTTGGGCTGCGCCCGCCGTGCAGCAGGACGTGACCATCGGACTGCAGAGTCGCCCAGAACGAACGGCCACGCCGCGCGAGGGCGAAACGCACGTACCCCGTGCCGTCATGAGGCGTAACGACGCAGCGAATTCGCAGGTCCGCGACGGGTGCCCCATCGCGATATGCCTCTGGGGTCACCGAAGCGTTGAACCTGGGGCCGGGCACGTTGTAGCCGGTGTAGTTGTCGATCGGAGGGCCGTGGAATTCCAGCGATTCCGGCGGTTGCCCCACGCCGCGGTACTTGAACCATCGTCCGAGCAGTTCCCAGCGATTTGAGCTGCCGCCCTCGGGCTGCCACCGGTGTTCGCCGCGTCGGGTGTCGCGCGCGCGCGGCGGAAAGTCGCTGTCATACACGACATTCCAGAGGGCTTCCTGAGCAACGGGTGTCTTCTGGGCCGGGTGCAGCAATCCATCGAGCTCATCCAGCAGGCGCGGGCGCAGCTCACGCAGTTCGTCATCAAGCGCGTCCGCTTCGGCCTGCAGATCGCCCGCCTCCGTGTGGAAACCGCGCATGGCGGCCGGAGAGGTGAACCCGCCCGCCCGGTGCTGAGTCGTCTGCAACTCGAGCCATCGCTGGCAACAGTGCTTGAACCGTCTGTCTTTCGCGAAGATTGCCTGGGCGTCGTCCGACAACCGGTTCGCCGGCGCCGTGAACACGTCACCGTCAAGGATCTCCAGGGCCTCACCGGGCAACCCGATCAGACGTTTGATGAAGTTCTCTTCTCCATCCCGCGGGTTCTTGAAGACCACGACCTGCCAGGACTGGGGCCCGAGCGGCCCGCCGACGTCAAACGGCCATTTCAGAACGAGAATGCGGTCTCCCGACTCCAGGGACACGGAGTTGCCGGCATCGTAAAAACGGGAGGTGACGTTCGCGTATCCGCAGTTCGGACAGTCGGACGTCGATGTGGGCTCGACCGTTCCTTTCCCCTCCGACAGGCCGTAGGCATATTCCCAGCCGCAGTTGGCACAGGTCATGGTGCCGTGTTTTCCGTAGAGCGTGGGGGCCATGGACCCGGTGGGGATGACGAACGCCTCCACGACGAAGGCGCGGAAAACGAAGGCCAGAATGAGTGCGACGATGATGGATTCCACCGTTTCCCGGGGGCCTTCCCGGGCGGCGGACGGTTCAAGCGCGGACGGTGCGGCAGACTTGGATGGGGATACGGCCGCTCTTGCCATCAGCGCTCTCACAAACCGTCCTGTCGGAACGACGCCGTTTGCGTGGGGTTACGGTACCGGCAGAGCGGACGGAGCGTCAAGAGGACCGCCGGATTGCCCGGACGTCAGGACCGAGCCGCCGGGCGGTCCCGGGGGCCGATAATGCGATCCGGCCCAGCCCGATCCGAGTGCCCGCTCTAAAGCTAAACCGTACGGAGGGATCGACCGATGCAATCCTGGCGTAATCAGTCGGTCGGGGGGCGTCGTGGTTCGCCCGAAGGGCGATGTTTCGTCAGGGAGAAGCGATGGACGTTCAATACATTAACCCGTTCGTCCTGGCCATCAAGCGGGTGTTCGAGACGATGGTCCGCACGAAAGTCCGGGTGGGCAAACCGTTTGTGAAGCACGATCCCTGCGCGTCGGCCGACGTGTCCGGTGTCATCGGGTTCTCGGGCGATGCCGCCGGCTGCGTGGTGCTCAGTTTCCCGAGCGCGGTGGCCGTCCAGGCCGCGTCGA
>CAZBFW010000305.1:0-5660 GCA_964491135.1 uncultured Phycisphaeraceae bacterium
TTGCGGAAGGCGAACCCCTGCTCGTTCAGACCGTCGTGGTAGTCGATCTCTGTTCCGTCCAGGTGGGCATAGCCCTCCGGGTCACACAGGATGCGGATGCCGTTCGAGGCAAACTCGTGATCCGCCACCTCGCGTGCATCCGCGAACCCCATCGCGTAGTTGAACCCACTGCACCCGCCGGCCTTGACGCTCACCCTCAGATACGCCGTGTCGGGCGACAGCCCGTTCCCGTCCATCGCGCTCTTGACCGCCGCCGCCGCCTTTTCCGTTAAAGAAATTGCCATACCGCTCGACCTTTCGTTGGACTCTCTTTCAACGCTCCTGTGGGGGGAAGCGATCCGCCCTAGGTCCCTTTCCCGTCACTCGGAAGCCCCGGTCCAGGCATCACCGCACGGACCGTCCATGTGTATATAGTATCCACTGAGTACCAATTCAAACCAAAAAAGGTGCTATTTAAAGGCACGCACCAGATGTGTTGTAATTATTTGTCCCATACGGCTTTATAATCGATGATCCGATCGGCCTCCCGGTCGTGGGCATCGGGTGAGCATGTTCACTGGCCCAAAGCCGCGCCCCAAACCGGGGGCGGTTCGGATGGCCTCAGCCACATACGCCTTGGCCTGGCGGACGCCATCGGCAAGGTCGACGCCGCGTGCCAGTAATGCGGTGATGGAGGCGGAGAAGACGCAGCCGGTGCCATGCGTATTTCGGCCGGGGATCCGCCGTCCTTCCAGGACTGTAATCTGGCCGTCCGTCCAGAGCAGGTCGATGGCCGGTCCGTTCAGGCCACCGCCTTTGACCAGCACGTTCCGGGGACCCAGCCGGGCGATGGCCGCCGCGGCCCGCTCCATGGCGGCGGTGTCTCGGACCTCCATGCCGGCCAAGGCCCCTGCCTCATGGGCGTTTGGAGTGACGAGAAACGCGTGCGGCAGAAGCCGGGTCCGAAGCACGTCCTGCGCATCATCATCGATGAGAGGCGCCCCGTGCTTGCTGATCATGACGGGGTCCACGACAAGAGGAAATCGAAAATCCTTCGCCCGCTCGGCGACAGCCGCAATGATCGCCGCGCTGCCGAGCGCGCCTGTCTTGGCGGCCTGCGGAGGGATGTCATCCAGCACCGCGTCCAATTGTGCAATCACGAAAGACGGTTCCAGCACGCGCACCGCCGAAACCGACTGCGTGTTCTGCACGGTGAGCAGCGTGACCACGCAGGCGCCGTAGACGCCATGCTGGTGAAACGTTTTGAGGTCCGCCTGGAATCCCGCGCCGCCGGAGGGGTCGCTTCCCGCGATGGTCAGAGCGACGGCGGTCACGTTTCGTCCTCCAAGGGCGCGGTGAAGAACGCGAGTTCGCACTGCATGGCGTAGCGGTAGGCGTCGTGAACGGCGGGCTCGTCGTGTGCCAGCGCGTCGAGCAGTGATTCCACGTCGGCGGCCACGGCGTGAAAATCCTCCCCGGCGTACGTGTCGATCCAGTCCTGGAACGGATTCCGGGGCGGCGAGGCGGCGGCGAGCGCCGAGCCGATGTAGGCATACAGTCTCATGCAGGGGGTCATCGCGGCCAGCGTGATGCCCGGCGGCTCGTGCCACGCCATGGCTTGCAGGAGGTCGACGTACGCCCGGGTGGCCGGATAGGGCTTCACCTGCGTGAGATCAATCCCCAGCGAACGGACATATCCGGCGTGCATCTTCAGTTCTTCCAGGGCTCCGGTCATGAACTCGTGAAACACCTTCACGTGCCGCAGATCGGTGCACTTCGCGCCGGCGACGGCGTACGCGCGAAGAAATGACTCGAGGAAGAACGCATCCTGGGCGATGTAGCGGCGAAAGAGGTCGGGGTTCAGCGTTCCGTCGCCGAGTCGGCGGACGAACGGGTGGTCCAGACACTGTCCGACCAGGTCGATGTTCCGTTCCCACAGCACGTCGTGAAGCATTCAACCCTCCCACGTCATGCGCCAGAAGTCGCGCTCGTGGCGAAGCGTTTGCTCGAAGGCGCTCTGCCGGGCCGGGTGGGGGTGCCGCTGGATCAACTCGTGCAGCGTCCGCACGTACGACGCGAAGCCCTCGCCGGACCAGCGAGCGATGAATTCGGCGTACGGCCCCTGCGCCTCCAGCCGGCTCCAGGCCTCGAGGTAGCATGCTTCCACGCCGAACAGCACGGCCAGCGACACCTCGAAGGGCTGTGCGTAGGCGGTAGCGAGCAGGAAGTCCACGTATCGCCGGCAGACCGGATGCGGCGGCGCATCGGTCGAGAGCCCGCGCTGGGCGAGGTGGTCTTCAAACCAGTCGAGTTCGGCGTCAATCGCCGCGAGGCCCGCCACCACCGGCTTGTGGGAGGGGCGCGGCGTTTTGGCGGCGGTCACCGCCTGGAAGCTCAGCAGCCCGCAGGCGAACCGGTAGTCCTGCTCCAGCCAGCGGCCAAACGCGGCCGGTGGCAGCGACCCGTCGCCGAGCGCGTCCAGAAACGCGGCTTGCGTGGCCTCGTGCCACAGGGATCCGGCGGCATCGACAAGTGGCAACTTTTCCAGTTCGTGCATGCTCTGCCCCGCTGACTCGGCGGAATCGGCCCGTCTCGCGGCGGGTATGCTCGCGCGCGGCCGGGCAGTTGGCAAGGGCGCGTGTTCTGGGCAGCGCACGTCGCGCGTGATACCATGACCGCGCCGCCCGCAACGGGGACGGATCGGAGCGATCTATGACCATTCAGCCGCCCAGCAACACGCCGGCCATTCGCCTGATCATGATGCCCAAAGATACGAACGCCCAGGGCACCATTTTCGGGGGGACCATCCTGTCTCTCATCGACCAGGCGGCGTTCGTGGAGGCCTGGCGTCAGAAGAATCACCGGTACGTGACGGTGGCCATGGACGCCGTGGAGTTCCACGAACCGGTTCACGTGGGGGACATCCTGAGCCTCTGGGCCCACACCCAGCGGATCGGTCGGACGTCCATCCGCTTGCACGTGGAGGTGCAGGCGTTACGCCGCGGCAGCGGCGAGGAAATCCTCGTGACCCAGGCCGACGTAACGCTCGTCGCCCTGGACGACGCCGGCCACCCGATCCCCGTGCTGGCCGGCACGTCATAGCGTGTCCCGCGTGGTCGGCCGGGACGCCCGTTCCAAGACAGCGTACCATCGCTCAGGGTGCCCCGAACAGCCGCGCGATCAGGCGGGCGAAGTCGTCGCCGGCGAGGCGGGTCAGCTCGCCCGCGTCCAGCCACATGCCGAAACAGGTTGTGCAACTGTCCACGATGACGCCGGGCCGCAGTCGGCTGTTCAGCTTGATGAGGTACGTCCCTTTGCAGTGGGGGCAGTTGAGCCGCGGGCCTGCCTGTCTCGGCACGGCCTCGAACTGCTCGTCCGCTTCCAGCAGGGGCTTGATGTCGTGCTTCAGCAGGGACTCCAGCTCCAGCGCATCCAGCCAGATGCCGTGGCAGGTCGGGCAGCGGTCGATCTCGACGCCGGCGGCGGACTGGGTCTCCATCTCCGTGTTTTTGCACTTCGGGCAAAGCATCGTTGCGTCTCCAATCGATCATCCACACTCGGCCGGCGTGCACACGCACACCCGCAACCGCACTGCATCAAACGACCGGATCGCCAATGGCCGGAAACACTTTCCGCCGGGGCAATTCCCCCCTTCAGCCCATCGGGCTGCCGCACTGAGCACAGAACCGGGCGCAGCCGCGGTTTGCCGCGCCGCACCGGGGGCACGCTCGCCCGTCGCCGTGCAATGACTGCCGCCGCCCCGCGCTTCGCAGAATCATCAACCCGCAGATCACGCCGAGCACCAGGATCAGAAAGACAATCGGAGTCATCGCGCGCTCCCCCACTCTGCTGCCGGCCGCCGGCCGCCTTCCTGTCGGAAGTATACCGGACATCGCCGGCAGTGGCATTTATAAAGCCCCAGCCGATTTGGAAGTCGAATGGGCATGGAGATCGGTTCCGACAAGTCCCGACGCCGTGCCGATAATCCCCGGCATCCGGCTGAGCCTGTTCCGATGCCGGGCCGACTCTGCTACAATGCAGCAGAATGCCTGCCCGCGCGTTCTGCGAGAATGTCCCGGGCGGGCGAGCCAGGTCCGCGGGGCTGTGCGTCAGCCCGCTTTTGGGAGCGCTGTGGATGGAACTCACCCCGTTTCGCACGATGATCGGTCGGGTTGCGCTGTTGGTGGCCGTTCTTTGTGCCGCCGTTGAAGTCCGCGCGGAAGACCGCGCACAGTATCCGAACGGCCTGCCCAAGTACCTCACGCCGGAAGAGCGACTGCTTCCCATCCACGGTCCGACCCGGGAGGCGTTCGACCTTCGGTCACCCCCGACCGGCACAGTCTATTGCCCCAGCGAGTATGACCCCCAAGAGGGGCTGCTCATCGCGTGGGAGGGCTATACGTCGGTGCTGCAGGCCATGGCCGTCGGCATCACGACCAACGACCCGGAGGCGATTGTCTACGTGGTGGTGGATACCACTTCGGAGCAAGCCAGTGCAGGCAGCGCCCTCGCCTCGGCCGGCGCCGACATGAGTCAGATCGAATTCATCGTTCGTACGACCGACACGGTCTGGATTCGCGATTACGGTCCGCGGTTCATCTTCGAGGACGGTGTCCGAGCCATTGTGGATCACACGTACAACCGCCCGCGGCCCAACGACGACGCCTTCAACGCGTATCTCGGGCCGCTCTGGGGCGAAACCGTCTACGACATCCCGCTGGAGCACGGCGGCGGCAACTTCCACCTGTTCGCCAACGGCGATGCATTCATGTCGGACCTCATCCTGACCGAGAACCCCGGCCTGACCGCCCAGAACGTCAAGGACATCTACAGCGAGTACCAGAACGTCAACCTCACCATCTACCCCGGGTTCCCCACCAGCTTCGACTCCACGCAGCACATTGACATGTGGATGCTGCCGGTAGGCGACAACAAGGTGATCATCGGCCAATACGCCTCCTCCACCGGCCAGCCCTACACCATCACCGAGAATGCCGTCGCCGACCTGACCGCCCGCGGCTACACCGTCTATCGCACGCCCGGCTGGAACTCCAGCGGCACGCACTACACCTACACCAACGCGGTCATCATCAACGACCTCGTCTTCGTCCCCAAGTTCAACGTGAGCCAGGACGCCACCGCATTGGCCGTCTTCCAGGCCGCCATGCCCGACCACACCGCCATCCAGGTGGATTGCTCCAGCATCATCACTGCGGCAGGCGCCATGCACTGCGTTGTCATGCACGTGCCGGCCTATCTGACGACCGAACCCGTCGTGAAGCTGCTGTCGCCCAACGGCGGCGAAATCTGGAACCCCGACCAGCCATACGACATTACGTGGACCGCCCGCGACGACGCGGCGGTCACCGCCGTGGACCTGTACTACTCCACGGACGGCGGCCTGACCTATCCGAACCTGATCGCGGCGGGCCTGCCCAACACCGGCTCCTTCACCTGGACGGTCCCGCCCATCGTTGCCCATCATTGCCGAGTGCGGGCCATTGCGCACGATGCCGACGCGAACACCGGGCAGGATGACTCCGATGCGGACTTCCGCATCGCATTGGGCGGACCTCAAGTCGTGTATGCATGGGACATGAACACCAACCCCGGCTGGACCACCGAAGGCCTCTGGGCCTACGGCAAGCCCACCGGAGACCCCGGCATCGACGCTTACGGCG
>CAZBFW010000306.1:0-5637 GCA_964491135.1 uncultured Phycisphaeraceae bacterium
GCCCCACCCGCGGCCGCCGGCGTCCTCGATCGGCGGAAACCCCTTCTGGGGCAGGGGCACAGCGCACGGCCCGAGATTACCTTCGCATGCGAAATTATCCCATACGGCGGCGGTCTGGCTTTCATGGGTCCCAAGCTGCCGCTCCACCCAGAGCGTCGGAGGTGATCCTCGAATCTCCAGGGTGGCCGGCTGCAGGTCCAGTCGACCGGGCCGGTTGAACTGCTGAAACAGCCACGTCTGGCTCTGTTGGTCGCCGCCACCGGGCGAACTGACCGGGTCCCTGAGCGGCACCGTGGTTTCCCCCGCATCGGGGAACTCGATTTCCTGCTGGTCGATCACGTCCACGAAGACCGTCGGCACATATGCGGGCTCGGTAGGCAGGTGTCCGTAGATGCGCCCGTCCTGAAAATCCTGCATGTGGCAGGCACCGGGCCCGTCACGCTGTTCGCTGAGCGGGCAGCCGAGCCCATCGGGGTCGGACAAGGTCCGCAGAGACAGCCACTTGGTCAGGATGTCCCCGCTGACGACGAGCGTCTGCCCGGTTGCGTCCACGCTGATGGCTCCACGATCCCACACGGCCATCTTGCATCCGTCCATGAACCGGCCGAAACGGAACAGGCCGAAGGCGCCCTCGCCTCCCACCTCATCCAGACGACTCTGAATGGGCACCGGCAGATTCGTGAACATCACCGTCGCGCTACCCTTCAGGGCAGCGAAGTTCTCCGCTTCGACCGTGACCGTGATCGGACCCATCGGAACCCCGGTGAACCGCAACAGCGAGAACTGCCGGGTCGTTCCGGTCCCCGTCAGGCTCAAGGACGAGGTGAAGGGGACCGTGGTCTCTTCGGGCGGTCGCTTGTAAGTGACCGTGAGCTTGGCGATCGAAAGGAGGCCCTCGCCGGTAACCGTCCCGATGATGTCCATCGTCTCGATGTCTGCTTCCGCTCCGTCGGCCGGCGACGTGATTGTGACCACCGGGGGCGTAGGCGGCGGCGGAGCCGGCGGCTCGCCTTCAAACTCGAGGTCGTCGATAGCAAAGTAGATGCCGTTTTCGAGCCGAAGCTCCGCGCGCGCGATGCTCGGCGTCGAGTCCGGGTCTGTGACCTCGAACATCGCGGTGAATGCACCCGCCGCCACGAGCTTGGGCCCGTCCGATGCCACGACGTTGTCGGACGCATCATATGCCGTCAGCGTGCCGTTGAGCTCGATGTTGGAGCACGCGGCAAACAGCTTCACCCGAGCTTGCGGGCTGGTAAAGGACATCGCCAGCGGGATCGGCGTGAAGATCTCCTGCGACAGGCTGGCCGTCCGGAGGACCTTGGATCCGGAGTGTGCCGCCGGATCCGCGTCGAGGTAATGGCCGAGGAAAATAACACCGCGCGGCCCGTACTGCGCATTGACCGTCGTACCGGCCTCGAGGTCTTCGAAGTCCAGGACGGTCGGCGCGGCCAGGGCCGATCCTGCCAGCCACATGAGTGCGATTGTTGCCGCGGCGCGGATCCATGCAACGCGGGTTCGAGGTCGCCGGTTCTGATTCAGGGTCGAGCACAATGTCTTTCAACTCCTTATTCCAATGGCAGCGTCGCGAGGACCGTTCGCGTCTTGACGCTGGTGTTCGATGTGTTCGTCAGGGTCAGGGCTGCGCGTCCGCCGCCAGCCGTCACGAAGGTCAGGACTGATCCACCTCGATCAACGCCGATGCTGTAGGCCTCCCCGGTCAACAGGTCAGCGTCATCGAGCGACAGCGTGACCGACAGTAGATCGGTCGTTCCGCTCCACTTGGCCGATCCCATGAGGATCGAGATTCCGGTCACCTCGAGCTCCACCCGGTGCGTTTCGCCCGGAGCAAGCTCGACTTCTTCCGCCGGACCACCCTGCACTTGATCAATCCACCCCGGAGCGCCTTTACCGATCTTCTGCTCCACCGGCGGCAAGTCGGGGATCGCCCACCCGTCAGGGAACTTCCCGGTCACATCCGGGGTATCCGCAACGGAGGGTTGGGTATCCTCGATCACCTGCGCCGATGGATCGACCGGCTGGACCGACACGGTGACCCCATCGACGGAACTGGCCTGGCCGTCGCTGACCGTCAGATCGAATCGCAGCGTGGTGCCGTTTGCCGGAGCCGTAAAGGTCACGATCGGGTCGGATGTGCTGCTGAGTGACACAGGAGTCCCCAGCGTTTGCCCCCAGGAAAAGGTGATCGCGTCTCCGTCCGGGTCCAGGCTCCCGGAACCATCCAGCGTGACAGCGGCCCCCGCGGTGACCGCCTGGTTGTCGCCCGGGTCCGCGACGGGCGGATTGTCTCCGGGCTTGGGGCGGCCTGAGTTGTCATTTCCCGAAACGCCGCCGGCGGGCGGCGCGTTTGCCGTACATCGTATCAGGACCAGGGATAACAGGAGCATGAACAGCACCGTGTAGACATACCGGGTCCGCTTCCGAGCGAGTGACGTCATCGAAACAGAGCTCCCTTCAAAAAACGCGGGTGGGTCCCGCCCAGACCCGTGCAAGCGCGCGGGCACTCACTCCACGCACGTGGCCGGCGATCCTGTTCAACAAGGAAGTTCACCCGTGGGCCCGGCCCGAATGGATCCCGACGGAGAATCGTCTATTATGCTAGACGCGACAATTACACAGTCAAGATTCATCCTTCAATTCGCGTGCGCAACGCGCAGTGCCATACAGTGCCACTTAAGCGCGCGACCCGACGACCCGCCCGGGAACCTCGCGGACAACAACTCTGACCAGTGGCCAACGCGCAACTGAAACTTGGCGCAGCCGTCCACTTCCCAGCCCCAATTCAAGCCGCGCACCAGGAAGGTGGAGCACGCCGAGGGCGCCAGGACCATGCGGCAGGCCCCCATGGTTGCCATCCGCCTTCACGCCCGACCCGACCGCCCTCGCCTCCTCCGTGGACACACCGAGGGCCCGCCTGTCAGACGGTCCGCCGGGCAGGTCGCCCAGCGGCTCGAAGGCAGCCTGTCCTATCACCCAGGCGGGAAGCGCGGGTGCGATCAGCCGGAAAAACCGGATCGGCATGCCCGCAACGCCTGAAGCTGCGATTGAATGCTCACTGTTCTGCTCCGTTTCCCGGGCGGCTCCATCGCAAGGAGGAATGACGGTTTGCGGCTTGCCCGAGCGACTCGCGACGCCAAGTCGCTTCACGTCACGTCCCCCCAGTGCACAGACTCCGGCCGCGCGCGGCCCAGTCCGCACCCGCGCGTGCTCACGCGGTGTAGTGCCTGAGGTGACGACGACCCTCGAAACGCTCCTCTGGCGAGGTCGTGCTTGGGGGCGTGACGCCGCGTTCGCGGTGGCTGCGGAGGCCCGTTTCCGCAGCCGGAATGTTGAACCTGGCTCCTCAAGACGGTCCGGCACTTGGCAAACCGCCTCAAGTCACCCTCGCCGAAGGCAATGCTAGCCAGGCGACGTTCGAAATGTCAGTTGGGGTGCGTTCCGCGCTGAAAGTCCTTGTTGCCAGGCCTTGTCACTGGCATGGCAGGCAAAAGCGGCACTTCACGCGCAACGGAAGAGAGAATGAACCGACGCAGAGAATCATGCTTTGCGGCACCGAGACGCCGTGTCAAACGCAGGACGGGTCACGAGGGCGGGAGTTCCAAACGGGTGCTTCGGGTCGTGCGAAGCGCCGGATCGCGTGTGGGCTCGCCCCCGCCGATTTTTAGTCGCCCAGCCCCCCGTAGCGCCGCTCCCGGCGCGCGTACGCCCGGATCGCCGCGAACAGCGCGTGCGTGTCAAAATCCGGCCAGAGCACGTCCGTCACGTACAGCTCCGCGTAGCTGATCTGCCAGAGCAGGAAGTTGCTGATCCGGTATTCGGAGGCCGTGCGGATCAACAGGTCCGGGTCGGGCAGCTCCGCCGTATACAGTGATTGTGACACGGTCTGCTCTGAGATGTCCTCTTCCCCCAGCTCCCCGGCCTGCACCCTCCGCACGATGCGCCGGACCGCGTCCACCAGCTCGCACCGCGATCCGTAGTTCAGGGCCAGCCCCACCTTCAGGCCGCGGTTCTGCCGCGACAGGGCGACGGTGGCGTCCAGCTCCGTCAAGACGAACTCCGGCAGACCGTCACGACGCCCGATATGGATGAGCCGGATGTCGTTCTCCATGATCTCCTCGCGCTCCGCGATGAGATACTGCCGGCACATCTGCATCAGAAAATCCACTTCCTCCTTCGGCCGCTTCCAGTTCTCCGCGCTGAAGCTGTACAGCGTCAGCGCTTCCAGCCGCAGACGGGCACAGGCCGTGGTGATGTTCCGCACCGCCTGGACGCCCCGCTCGTGCCCGCGAATGCGCGGCAGGCTCCGCCGGCGGGCCCAGCGCCCGTTGCCGTCCATGATCACCGCAATGTGTCGCGGCAACTGGGCCCGCTCCAGGCCCAGCACCTCGCGAGGATCGTACGGCTCGTTGGAAGGACCCGACATGAATGCCACCGAAAGAAAGGGGCCGCCGGCCGTCCGGCCCGGTGCGTCTCAGCCGCCCGTCCGCCCCCGTTGAATCGTCTGCGTTCGCTCCGGCCCCACGCTGATCAGCGTCACCGGAACCCCGACAAAAGTCTCGATCCGCCCCACGTAGCCCCGCGCCTCCGCGGGAAGGTCCTCGTACCGCGCCGCGCCCGACAGATCGCCCGACCAGCCCGGCAGAAACTCGAACGCCGGCCGGACCCGGGCATAGTCATCCGCGAGCGCGGGCGGGCCGTCAATCGAGCGCCCGTCCAGCTCGTATCCCACGCACACCCCGACCTGCTCCATGCCGCTGAGCGTGTCCAGGTGCATCAGGGCGATTTCGGAAATGCCGCTGAGCCGCGCGCTGTATCGCGTGGCCACGGCGTCAAACCAGCCGCACCGTCGCGGCCGGCCCGTGGTCGTGCCGTATTCGTGCCCGCGCTCCCGAATCTCGTTGCCGGTGGCGTTCTTCAGCTCCGACACGAACGGCCCGCTGCCCACCCGCGTGGCGTAGGCCTTGGTCACGCCGATCATCCGCTGCACCGTTCCCGGGGGCACGCCGGCTCCCGGGGCCACCCCATAGCCCCCCGTGCTGCTGGACGTCACGAACGGAAACGTGCCGTGGTCGATGTCCAGCAGCGTGCCGTTGGCCCCTTCAAACAGCAGCCGCTCGCCCGCTTCCAGGGCCCGCTGCAGATAGGCCGTGGTGTCGCAGATGTGCGGGCGCAGCCGATCCGCGGCCGCGGTCACCTCGCTCCACACCGCGTCAAAAGTCAGGCCGCCGTCATCGCCGTACACGGCCCGCAGGGCCGTACTCCTGGTACGCACGATGACGCTCAACCGTTCGCGCAGATTGTCCGGGGAAAGCAGGTCACAGACGCGGACCGCGCTGCTGCGGCGCATCTTGTCGGCATAGCACGGTCCGATGCCCCGGGCCGTGGTCCCGATCCGGTCCGCCTCCGTCGCCGCTCCTTCGCTAAGGCGATCCTCGATCTTGTGATAGGGCATCACCAGGTGCGTCCGGTCGCTGAGCTTCAGGTTGTCGCCGATCGACACCCCTCGGGCGACCAGCCCGTCGATCTCCTGCCACAGCGCCGTCGGATCCACCACCACGCCCGGCCCGATCACGCCCACGGCGTGACGATGCAGAACGCCGCTGGGCACCAGGTGCAGGG
>CAZBFW010000307.1:0-5630 GCA_964491135.1 uncultured Phycisphaeraceae bacterium
GTCGCGACCACTACGACAAGACGGTCCAGGACTACGACTGCACGTTCATCAAGCAGGAACTCGTTCAGGGGAAGCTTACCGCCGAGCAGTGGACGAGCGTCCGCTTCCGTGAAGAGCCGTACAGCGTCGACATGACCTGGACCCGGAACCCCATGCTCGTATCCCGCGCCCTGTACGTGGAAGGCAAGTGGTGGAACGGCGACACGCCGCAGGCGTGGGTCCGGCCGGCGGGAGCCCTGCTGAAGCTGGTGAAGCTCAAGCAGGACATCCGTGGGAAGACGGCGGGCACGCAATCCCGTCGAACCATCGATCAGTTCGGCTTCCGGAACTCGCTGGACCTGATCATCCATTACTCCGAGAAGGCGCAGAAAGAGGGAACGCTGGACCTGGAGTACATCGGCCAGGCCACGGTGGGCGAGCGCACGACGTACGTGTTTGAGCGTCGTCTGCCCTACACCGGCGACGAAGAAATCTACCCGGACCGGCTGCTCCGCGTCTTCATTGACAAGGAATGGCTGCTTCCCACCTGCTGCATCTCCTACGCCGATGACGACGGGAGGCAGTTGCTGGGCAAGTACGTTTTGGTCGACGTGACGCTGAACCCCGGCTACACCGACGCCGACTTTGACCCGGAAGACATCGGTTTCTAGGCGATGACCGCACGGGCGCACGCTCGCGTGCTCGGGCCCGGACGGGGAGGCGGGCGCCGCACGTTCCCTTGACGGAGCAGAACCACCCACCTATCCTTTGCCTCTCCATGGCGGCGGACGACCGGAAAGAGATCAACCTTGTCACGGGCGCCACCGGATTGCTCGGCAGCCACATCGCCGAGCAGTTGCGCAAGCGCGGCAGGGCCGTGCGCGCCCTGGTCCGGCCGGGCAGCGACACCCAGTTCCTCAGCTCGATTGGCGTGGACCTCATGACCGGGGACATGACGGACCGCAACTCGCTCGATCGGGCGTGTCGTGGAGCGACCACCGTGTATCACTCCGCTGCGAAGGTCGGGGACTGGGGCCCCTGGGAAGCGTTCCAGAAGATCACGATCGAGGGCACGGACCACCTGGTCAAGGCTGCCGTCGCGGCCAAGGTCAAGCGGTTCATCCACATCAGCTCCATCAGCACGTACGGGCACGTCGACGGCAAGGGACTGGTTCTCGATGAAGCGGCGCCCCTGGGGCAGAACCTGTATCGTTGGGCCTACTACAGCCGGTCCAAGGTGGAGGCCGAGCGGCTGGTCTGGGACGCGCACAAGGCCGGAAAGCTCAAGGTCACGGTAATTCGCCCGAGCTGGCTTTACGGCGAGCGGGACCGGACCACGATGGGGCGGCTGATCGCCTCCATCCGGTCGGGCAAGATCAAGCTTTTGGGCAAGGGAGACAACCGGCTGAGCCTGGCCCACGCCGCGAACGTGGCGGAGGCCTGCATCCTGGCCGCCGACTCGGACAAGGCGGTGGGCGAGGCGTACAACTGCAGCAATGACGGCGAGATCACGCAGAAGCAGTACTTCGACCTGATCGCCAAAACGCTGGACCAGCCGCCCATCGAACGAAGCGTACCGTATCCGGTGGCCCGGTTCGCGGCGTTCTGTCTGGAGTGCGTCGGGCACTTGTTCAAGCTGACCAAGCCGCCGCTGGTCACCCGGTACTCGGCGTGGCTGATGGGCCGGCACTCGTTCTTCGAGAACAAGAAGATCCGCGACCAGCTGGGCTGGTCACCGACGATCTCTTACGAAGAGGGCATTCCCGCCGCCGTGCAGCACTACCTCGACGAGCATCAAACCATCTCCCGCCGCCAACCGGCCGCATCCAAAACCTGACAGGGAGCGCAGACGTCCGGCAAAAAGCCCGCCGGGGGCTTGACCTGCGCGGGCTTGTAGACTATATTTATAGTCGACGTTGATAGTCGTCGACACACGCCGGGGCGGAGACGCCCCCGGGAGCCCGCCGCATGGCCCGAAAACCAGGCAAACGGAAAACAAGGCGACCGGCCCTCAGCCCGCTGGAACTGGAGGTCATGGACGTGGTCTGGAACCTGGGCGAGTGCACATCGGCCCAGGTCACCGAAGCGTTCCAGCAGAAGAGGCCACTGGCCCCGACCACCATTCGCACCGTGCTGACCAGCCTGCGCAAAAAGAGCTACGTCCGCCCCGTGCCCACCATCGAACGACGGTTCCGCCTGCGACCGGTCGTGCCGCGAGAGACCGTGGCCCGACGGTCGCTGCGTGACCTGCTCGCCTCGCTCTTCGGCAACACGCCCCAGAAAGCGATCGTCTGCCTGCTCGACGACCCGAACCTCAGTGAGCAGGAACTCGACGAAATCCACCGCCTGATCGACGCGCGCAAGAGGAAAGGACACCAGCCATGACCCTGCCCCTGCCCGACCCCGGCCTGGCCGCCAGCCCGATGCTGTCCCGCCTGCTCGCATCCAGCGTGGAACTGGCGCTGCTGGCCATCCTGATGGGCCTCCTGATCCCGGTCGCCCGCATCCGGTCGCCGCGCGTCGTCTGCCTGCTCTGGCTGATCGTGCTGATCAAGCCGATGCTGTCGCTTCCCGCCGGCAGCCCCTTAACCGTCGTTCGCCTGGAACCGGCCGCGGCCGATCCCCTCGATTCGATGACCGGGTCCGCGGAGCCCTTCTCGACGCAAGGCGATACGCCGCCGGCGGAGTGGTTCGCGGCACCGGCGCGATGCGCAGGCACGGGTCCCGAGGCCCTCGCGGCCCCCCCGCCCAGCGCTCCGGCCTCCACGCCGCCCATCACCATCGTAACGAAGGACGACCCGGCGCTCGCCGAGCACGAACCACTCCCGGTGGTCACGGTGCTGCCGTGGCTCTGGCTGGCGGGCCTGCTGCTCATGCTGATCGACTACATCGCGGGCAGAGTCTGCCTGCGCGGGATCCTTCAGACCGCCCGGCCGGCGCCGGCGACGCTGGCGGATCGCTATCGCCGTATCGCCGCCCGGCTGGGCCTGCGTCAACCGCCACAGCTGGCAGTCACCGACGCCCTCGATTCCCCCGCCACCGCAGGTCTGTTCCAGCCGGTGGTGCTGCTGCCGACGTGGATGGTGCGTCAGGACGACGGCCCATCCATTGAGTGGTCACTCCGGCACGAGCTGACCCACTGGCGCTGGTTCGATCCGTGGCTGGTGTTGATCCGTGATGTGGTGCGCGCGGCGTTCTGGTTCCATCCGGCGGCCTGGTGGTCGGCGCGCCGTCTGACGGAGTCGATGGAGCTGGCGTGCGACCGGGCCGTGCTGCACGACCCTCGCGAAGCCACCGACTACGCCGAGCGGTTGCTCGCCATTTTGCAGCACGTGCGGTATCAGCGGGCCATCGCCATCTCCGGCGGTCTGTTTGCCACGCGCACCCTGGTGGGCCGGCGCATCGCAGCCCTTCTGGATGAGTCCGGCCTTCGTCTGCCGCAGCTCACCCGGCGTGCCATTTTCGGCGTGATTGCGGCTGGCGTGTGCGTGCTCTCCGTGGGCGCCGCCGTGCACGATCCGACGACGCAGCCCGCGACGGTGGTGAACCGCGACGGCTCTCGCGTGCTTCACTTCCCCGAGGATCGACCCCTCGGCACTCTGTACGTGAAGGACGCGGACGCCAAGCGCGAGATCGAGACCTTTTACTACTGGATCGACGGCACGAAATGGGAATTCCTGGACGTGGCACGCGGTGAGGTCGTCGTTCCGCCGAACCGGCACGTCCGGCTTATGCTGAATATCGAGGGATGGCGCGACCTGTCCCCGCTGGCACGGCTCGCCCCGGATGACCTGTACGAGATCAGGTTCAAGTTTCATCTGCCCGGCGCGCCTCGGCCCGACGACCGCTGCATGCCCCACCTGGCCCACCTGACCGGCCTGAAGGAACTCAACCTCTGGCAGACGGACGTGACCGACGAGGGGCTGCGCGTGGTGGCCGGTCTGAAATCCCTGGAACGACTTGCCCTGCCCGATCCGGTCACCGACGAGGGCCTGGCCCACGTCGCCACGCTGCCTGCACTCAAGGCACTGCACTTCAAGACAAACCGGGTGACCGACGCCGGGCTGGTGCACCTCGCGAAGATTCAAACGCTGGAGGAGCTTGAACTCGGCGGCGAGAAACTCACGAATCGCGGCCTGGGAAACCTCAAGCGGTTGCCGTCGCTGCAGTATCTGATGCTGTGGGGTGACAGCATCGACGGCCGGGCACTTCAGCACCTCAGCGGCATGAAGTCCTTGCGCATCCTGCATCTCGGCCATCGCAACGTCACGGACGACGACCTCGCCTGGGTCGGCCGGATGCGCGGTCTGGAACGACTCAACCTGCACAACACAAACGTCACCGACGCGGGCCTGAAGCACTTGCGATCACTCCCCGCGCTGAAGATGATCGACCTCTCCAAGAACGTGAACAACCCCCGCTTCCCCTTGGCGAACCCGGGCATCAGCGATGCGGGCATGGTGGACCTGTCCGCGATTCGCACTCTGGAGCTTGTACACCTGCCGAACTGCGCGCTGACGGACGCGGGGCTGATCCGCCTGGCCGGACTTCCGCACTTGCGGGACCTTGAGATTCCAATACCCGCGTTCCGAGACGCCAAAGACTGCCCCCGGTTCTACACCGCCAAAGGTCTGGCCCGGCTCGCCGAGGTCGACACCCTGGAATGCCTGCACATCGGCGGCCCGGGCATCACCGATGAGGCCATGACGCACATCGCAAAAATGAACAACCTCAGAAGACTCGTGCTCTTCAGCGGACAGGTTACGAACGAGGGCCTGGCCCGACTGCGCAAACTCCGCAAGCTCGACAACATGGACCTGTACGTCGAGGGGACCACGACCGCCGGCATATCCCAACTGGACGGCCTGCCCCTTCTGCGAGACCTCACCGTCTACGGCTTCCAGACGGACGATACCAAGCTGAACCTCGGCAGTCTCAAGAACCTCGAGTATGTGATGCTGAACGCCAAGGGCTCCCTGCGCGACGAAGACCTCGCCTGCATGGCCGGCCTCACGCGCCTGCGCTCGCTCCAGGCCGGCGGCGACAATCTCTTCACGGACGCCACCCTCGCCAACGTCGCCGGCCTCACCGAACTGGATCGACTCTGCCTCATGGGGCCCGGAATCACAGACCACGGCCTGACCTACCTGGCCAACCTGAAGAAGCTCAACACCCTCACCCTCGCCGGCCGGTTCACCGACCAGGGCCTGCGATCCCTCGAAGGCATCAACGACCTCAGTTGGGTCCACCTGTCCTCATCCGAAGACATCAGCCAGGCCGCGAAGGAGCGGCTTCGCGCGGCCCTGCCCAACGTCCAGATTTTCGACGTGGAATCCAAACGCGCGCTGCCCGCGGCCCCCGTGCACGCGCTGAAGGTGGGCGACGTTGCCCCACCCTTCACGGCCGAGACGCTCGACAAGAAAACGGTGACGCTGCAGGACTTCCGCGGGAAGGTGGTGCTGCTCTATTTCTGGGCGACCTGGTGCACGCCCTGCGTGGTCAATACGCCGAATCTCAAATCGTTCCAGGAAGACCTCAGCAAGTACCCGGACTTCGCCATGCTCAGCCTGAGCATGGATGACGACGACCACAAGGTCCGCGAGCATGTGAAGAAATTCGGCCTGACCTGGCCGCAGGCCCGCATCGGCCAG
>CAZBFW010000308.1:0-5619 GCA_964491135.1 uncultured Phycisphaeraceae bacterium
TGAACACGATTCCGGCTTCGATCAGCCCGCACGAAAGCGTGATGGGCAAGGATGCAGAGCTGCTCAGCACGGTCAACGTTCTGTACGACGCGTATGAAACGGCGGCGGAGGCCGCGCGTCGGTTCGGCATCGAGGCCCTGTCCGAGCAGGTGATCCACTCCGATTGGCATCCGGGCAACATGCTGTTCAAGAACGATCGCGTCGCCGCCGTCATTGACTACGACTCGGCCCGACTGGCCCGCCGCATTATGGACGTGGCCAACGGCGTGCTCCAGTTCTCGATGCTCACCGGTCCGCAGCCGGAGCATTGGCCCGATTACCTGGATACGCAGCGCGTCCACCTGCTGCTGGATTCCTACGAGCAGGTCGATCCGCTGACGGACGCGGAGCGCGCATGCATCCCGCACCTGATGATCGAGGCCCTGATTGCTGAATGCGTGCTGCCCATCGCTCGGACGGGCTCCTTCGGCCACTGGACGGGCTTTCGATTCATGCAGATGATTCGCCGCAAGGTGCTCTGGCTGCGCTCCCACGCAGAGGATGTGTTCGCCCGACCCCCGACCTGACCGCGCCGCCCAGCCTACAGGCGTCGGATCAGTATGGCCGTCAGGTCGTCCGCCTGCCCCGTCTGGCGGCCGAATTCCGCCACGGTCTCGTGCATCCGATGAATCAGGTCGGCGGCGGACAGGTCGTGGTGCTCGCGCAGCAGCGCGAAGATCCGCTCCACACCGAATTGCTCGTCCTGCGCGTTTGTCCACTCGAAGAACCCGTCGGTGACCAGCAGGAACACGTCTCCGGGCGCCAGGTGGATCGGCTCGGCCGGCGAGGCGTCAATCTCGGGCAGAATGCCCAGCGGCACCGTCGTGGCCGGCAGCCTGTGTTCCGAGCCTTCCTGGTGTCGGTAGAGCAGCAGGGGACCGTGACCGCCGCTGACGTATTCGAGCCGCCCGGTCGGCGGATCCAGCACACCGAAGAACGTGGTGACGAAGCGGCCGGCGTCCAGGTCGTGGTGCAGAATCCGATTCGTCTCCCGCATCACCACGCCCAGATCATCCGTGGTGGAAGACAGAGCGCGCACCAGCGCACGTACCTCGGCCATGACCAGAGCCGGCCCGATGCCGTGCCCGGTGGCGTCGGCAATCAGGACGCCCAGCCGGCCGGTCGGCAATCCGATGAAGTCGTAGCAGTCGCCGCCCGTCTCGTCCGCCGGCTTGTTCCAGCCGGCGATATCGTACCCAGGCACTTCGGGGTCCGCATCCGGCAGAAGCGATTGCTGGATGTCCCGCGCGATGGCCAGGTCGCGCTGCAGCTTCTGTTTCTCGGCGTATTCGTCCAGCAGCATCTGCCGCTGCAGCGCCACGCCGGCCAGCGAGCTCAGCGCGCCCGCCAGGGATTCATCCGTCGGGCCGAACGGCCCGCCGCGCTTGTTGAGAACCTGCAGCACGCCCACCACCTGCCCGTCGATTCCGGTCATGGCGAACGTCAGCAGATTACGCGTGCGAAAGCCGGTGGCCTTGTCCACGTCCGGGTTGAAGCGCGCGTCGGCGTAGGCGTCCGGCACGTTGATGATGCCGCCGCTGCGTGCCGCCTCTCCCGCGATGCCGCGCGTGACCGGAAACCGGATTTCGCCCGCGCCGGTCGCCACCTTGCTGAACAGCTCGCCCCGCGGCCGGTCGTAGAGGAACACGGTTGCCCGCTCACAGCCCAGCACACGCAGCGCCGCCTGCTCGATCCGCCCCAGCAGCGGGTCCAGCTCCAGGGTCGACCCGATTTCGCGGGAGACGTCGAGCAGCACCTTCAAGTCGGCAATCTGTCGCTGAAGAGGGGCGTCGTCCACGCTCACCAGCATCGTCGCCCGGCCCGCGTTTTGCAAGCCGGCTCTTCCGGGTCAGCCCCGCCGTGCAGCCGGCGGCGGCGTCAGGTAGGGCACGACGTACTCGCGATTCCACTCATACAGCAGGATGCACAGGTGCAGGCCGATGTGTCCCGCGTGAGCCGCCTTCCACGTCCACTTGCGTTGAACCAGCCGGGACCGCAGGCGCGGGTCGGAGACGGCGGCGTCCGAATCAAAACCGCGCATCCCCGCCGACGCGCCGTGCCGGCGGTCCATCGTGCCGAAGACCGTGGTGCCCACGCCCAGCATGACCACGTCCAGTTCGGACCAGAAGTTGACCAGCAGCCCGTCCAGACGACGTAATGCGGGTGTCAGGTCGTAGGCCGGGCTGACGGCCGGGTGCACCAGCACCACGTTGCGAACGCGTATGTCGGGTGGCAGGGCTTCGACCGTCATCAGGGCCATGCCGCCGCCCCCGGAGTACCCGACGAGGTCGATGGGGGCGTCGGGGTGCTGCCTGTGGTAGTAGACGATCCAGTCTGCAATGGTCTGGGCGCTGCGGCGGTTCCGCTCCAGCGCGGTGAGGTTTCGGATGACGCCGAGTGGTCGTTCCCAGTCGTGAATGCGGATGTCCGCGACAATGCCCGCATCGTCGATCGCCCGGGCGACCTCGTTCATCGACCACGTGCCGCCTTCCACGCCCGGAAACAGCCAGATCAGGTGCTGGCCGCCCAGGCGATCGATGGGTGTTTCGGGACTGCCGCAGCCGCCGAGCCAGCAGAGCCACAGCATGCCGGCGGTGACTCGTCGCAGGGCTCTGTACGCGCACCGGTGTGGGAAGACGCCCATGGCTGGCCCGTCCGCGGCAAAGGCCCGTCCCCCAAATGGGGAATCGCCGGTCAGGCCACGGCGTGCTCCGTGTGCCGTTCCGCCTGCTCAAAGTTCACACTGACGAGCGTCGACACGCCGGGCTCCTGCATGGTGATGCCGTACAGTCGGTCGCCCACGGCCATCGTCCGTTTCGAGTGGGTAATCACGATGAACTGCGACCGGTCCAGAAACTCCTGGATGATCCCGGTGAACCGCTGGTTGTTTGCCTCGTCCAGGGCGGCGTCCACCTCGTCCAGAATGGCAAACGGGGCCGGGCGCGACCGGAAAATCGCCATCAACAGGGCAATGGCCGTCATCGCCTTTTCACCGCCCGACAGCAGCGAGATGGACTGGAGTTCCTTGCCCGGCGGCCGGGCCACAATCTCGATCCCGCAGTCCAGGATGTTCTCCGGGTCTTCCAGGATGATGTCTGCCTTGCCGCCGGCGAACAGCTTGCGGAACAGCTCGCGGAAGTTCTCGCGGATCCGCTCAAACGCCTCGCGGAACCGTCGCCGGGATTCGGCGTTGAGCTGCTCGATCAGACGCTCCAGCTCCTTCATCGAATGCGTCAGGTCGTCCCGCTGCGTCGTCAGAAATTCCGCACGCTGCTCCAGCTCCTCCTGCTCCGCGATGGCGTCCAGATTGACGTTGCCCAGACGGTCGAGCTTGCCCCGCAGGTCTGCAATCTCCGCCTCCATGGCCGCCCAGTCCTGCTCCGCGTGGTCGTACGATTCGTACATCTCCACAAGGTCCAGCCCCAGCTCATCCCGGACCCGGGCGGCCAGTTCGTCCCGGCGAATGCGCGTCTCGGCCAGGCGCATCTGGGCGTCGTGAAGCCGTTCCTCCGCCTCGGCCAGCGCCGTGCGGCAGTTCTTGGTCGCGGCGGCAAGCTCTTCGGCCGCCACCCGAACCTGCTCGCGATCGTGCTTTAATTGAAGCGTTCGGCCGTCCAGCGCCTCGATCTGCTGCTGCAGCTCTGCCCGACGGGTTCGGCAGCGCCCGATGACGGCCTGCGAATCGTCGATCCGGGCCTGGCACTCCCGGGCTTCCACGTCTGCGGAGTCGACCGTCTCCCGCGTTTCCCCCATGTTGCGTCGGAGGACCTCCATGGATTCCGCGGCTGCCCGGCGCTTCTCCGCGAACTGGGCAGCGCTGACCCGGGCCTCCGTCAGGGCCTCGGCCAGCGTCCGCCGGTGATCCGCCAGGTCGTCGATACGCCGCTGGTGCTTCTCCAACTCCTGCCGGCGGACCTGGTTCTCGTCCTCCAGATGCCCGAGCGACGTCTCGTTTTCGCTGGACCGGGCCGTGGCCGCTTCCAGCTCTCGCTGCAGCGAGGCCACTTGCCCTGCGATCAGCGGCTGTTCCTGGGTCAGCCGATGCACCCGCTCGCTGACGCTCTGCAGAATCGCGTTTGTCTCGACTCTCGTGGTGTGCGATTCATAGATGGCCGTCCGCAGCTCGTGCTGCAGTTCGTCCAGATGCGCGGCCTCCGCCGAGGTTCGGCTGAGCTGGTCGGCCAGCCGCTCGATCCGGGCCTCTTCCTCGATGATTTGCTCGTCGATGGCCCGCAACTCGCTCCGTCGCGAGATCAGGCCCGAGTCCGACTGCGGCGGTCCCAGACGGATGCACCCGTCCGGCTCCACCGTCTGGCCGGCCAGCGTCACGAAGCGGTGCCCGGCCGTGTCCTGGGCGGCCAGGGCCCGGGCGTCCGACAGAGTCCGCACGACCACCGTCTTGGCCAGCAGGTGCCGGGCCAGCCCCTCAAGCGATTCCGGAACCTGCACGTAATCCGCGGCCCGGGCCACGAAGCCCGGATGATCGGAGAAGTCTCGTACGTTCATGACCGGTGGGAGCCGATCCAGGCAGAAGGCGGCCAATCGCCCCGGCAAGTCCTGGAATAGCGATTCGTCCGCCAGGAACCGCTCGCTGTCCGTAACCACCAGGAACTGGTCCAACTCGCCCAACGCCGCCTCAACAATGGCCGCGTGGGCGACGTCCGGGTTGAATGCGTCTGCGACGAGCCCCCAGATGGCGCCCAACGCCGGTTGATCCAGCTCGGGGTGGGCCTGGGCGGCGGCCCGCTGTTCCAGCAGCCGACGCACGCCGGCCCCGACGCCCTCCATCTTCCGCTCCAGATCGCGGAGCAGGTCGCGCCGGGACACCAGCCCGCTGCGGGCCTCCTTGGTCTCGGCCAGCTCCTCGGCCAGGCGGGCACGGGTGGCGTCGATCCGTTGGGCCTCGATCCGCTTCTCGTTGAGACGCCGCGTTTCCTCGACGATCAGGTTGTCGATCTCGACGATCCGCCGTTCCAGGTCAGCCTTCTGGGCCAACAGGCCCCGCAGCTCGTCTGCAATGGCGGCGTCGCGCTGGCTCAATTCATCCTGTCGGTCCTGAAGCGATTCGCGGTGCTTGCCGAGGGTGGCGATCTCGTTGTGAAGCTGCGACGTGCGGCGCAGCAGCTCGATGATGCCGGCCTTCTCGTCCTCCAGGAGGGCCTGGACGTGCGTCAACTCCTGGGCGCACTGGTGATCTTCCGTCAGCAGCCGCTCCACCTGCGCATGCCGGTCCTCGGCCCGGCCGGTCAGTTCATCGACCTGCTGTTCCAGGCCGGCCAGCTCCGACTCCATTTCGTCCAGGCGGTGGCGGTTTGCCTCCCATTGCCGGAGGGCCCGCTCGCGATTGTGCTGCTGCTCTTCGATCCGGCGGGTCGCGCCCTGGATCCGCTCGGACTGGGCCTCCCGTTCCGCCCGAACCTTCACCGATTCGCTTTCCGCGACGGTCAGCTCTTCAGTCAAGCGGTCGTTTCGTGCGGCCAGTTGAGAGGCTTCCGCCTCGTTCGCGTCGATCCGGGTCCGCAGGGCGATCACCTCAGATCGGAAGAGCACACGTCTGAACTCCAGTCACCGCTCATTATC
>CAZBFW010000309.1:0-5616 GCA_964491135.1 uncultured Phycisphaeraceae bacterium
TCAGAACAGATTCGGGCATGCTCTGGATTCCGCCGCCATTGCCATTCGCGGTGTTTCCGCGGACCACGCAATTGCGTAGCGCCACGCTGGAGTCGACGATTCGCACACCCGCGCCCGCGTTGTGCACACCTGCCGTTCCATCCGCGCGACCGCCGGTGATGACAAAGCCGTCGAGAACTGCTGTTTGCTCGATGCCCTCTGCATACACGACGTGGTAACTGTTCTCTGTTCCGAAGTCACCGCTCAGGATCGTTGGGTTCGCCGCGAGGTCGCGTGCCTCGAGGGAGAGCTCGCCGCCGGCAAAGCCACCGTACAGCGTCACGCCGTTCTTCAGCGGGAACGTAGCCGTCGGGTCGCCGGTTCCCCGGTCCGGCCTGTACGTGCCCGCCGCCACCCAGATCTCCGATCCCGGCGTGGCCGCCGCCAGGGCATCCTGGAGATCGGTGTAAGCGTCCTCCCAGGTCCACCCCGTGCCGGCCCCACTGGCCGAGGCGTTGACGTAGTGCACTGGTTCGCACACGTCCAGGTACCCGTTCCCATTTGCGTCCAGCCCCGGGTCCAGGTCTATCTCGCAGACGTCGGCCAGCCCATTGCCATCACAGTCCAGGTCGCATTCGTCCGGTATGCCGTTGCCGGTGCAGTCGGCGCTGGTGCCGTTCGCCAGATCCAGGCTGTCGATGATGCCGTTCCCGTTGCAGTCATCCTGATACTCAAAGGCACCCATGTCGACGAACGGCCGGTCGCCGTATCCGACGTTCGGTGCGGTTGGGTCGTCGAGCACCCGCGGAAGCCCTGCGACGTCGACCGGGAGCCACTCAACCCAGGACTCGTCGGCGTCAGTATCCAGCCAGTCGATGGGCAACGAAGCGCTGCTGGCCGAGTCGATGCAGGGCGATCCCGCGCGAAGAGTGTAATCGCCATCCTGCCAGGTGGACATCAACTGATCAACGCCTGCGGGGTTCTTGAGTTGCGGGTCCTCCGCGACGACGTTGTCCCAAACGACGATTCCGCCGGAACCGGATTCCTGCCAGATCTTGGTTTTGCCGCCGCGCACGGCGCTGCGGCGGGCTTCCAGTGAACCGCCCGATGTCAGGGCGATCTGTGGTCCGTTGGGCGCCGTGTTGTTTGTCACGATCGAGTTTCGCAAATCCAGGGTGCCGTAAAGATCGGTGACCAAGCCACCGCCTCGGTAGGTCGCGGAGTTGCCCACCACTGTGCTGTTCTGAAGCCGTACGTCGGCATTCGTGACAACCGCACCTCCGCCTTCAACGGCTGTGGCTGCGTTGGATGCGATTACGGTATTCTGGATCAAGACCCCTTCATCCTGGTATGTGCCGTTGATGGAAACACCACCGGCATTAGCACCCAGGTTCCCCGCGATCAGGCTGTTCGAAATGCGAGCGCTTCTTGCTCCGTAGAGATCCACCCCGCCGCCCGCGCCTTCGGTGGAGTTCCCGAGTATCTGGCATCGGTAGATGGCTCCATGTGCGAACTGAGTTCCTATTCCACCCCCACCCTGGTTACCGGAGGACTGGGATTGGTTGCCACAGACCTCGCAATCACGCATCCTCAACACAGATTGCTGTGCATACACTCCGCCGCCAATCCCTGATGCCGCGTTGTTCTGCAACAGACAGCCTACGACGTCCACGCGACTGCGATCGGTTATCGCCAGCCCGGCTCCACGGGAGCCCTGGTTGTCGAGCAGCCGGCAGTTCCGGAGGACGACGCCCTCGCTGTCCGTGATCTTCACACCGCTTTGGCTTGCGTGCTGGATCGTAAGGCCCTCAATCAATGTGGGCATCGGCCCGCATCCTTCTACGGTGATGCCCGGCCCGCTGTGTTCACTATCGATGATACAGTTCGCGGGCCCGTTCTCGCTGCGGAGCAGGATGGACTTGTTCTGGAGCTTCAGATTGGAGAAGCCGGCTCCGGTATACACTCCATCGGCGATCATCACGACGTCGTCCCGCTCGGCCATGTTGATGGCCGCCTGGATCGTGCTGTAGTGCGCCGGGAATCTGCGGACGCGCCGGACATGAAGCGTTATGGGAATTCGCCGCTCAGCGCTCGCGATGCCATCCGATGAGAGGGTGACAAAGCCGATGTATCGACCCCAGGTGAGCCCGGTTGTGTTGAAGGTGATCTCCACGTTCTGCGTTTGCCCCGCTGATTGCCCTTCGACCATCGAAAGGGAGAGCCATGGCGAGTCTTCCGACGCCTGCCAATGCAGAATGCCGTCACCGCAGTTGCGGATGGACAGTTGAGCCGGCTCGGCTTCGGGACCGCTCCGGGGCACGTCTACGTCAATCCAGCTTGGTGAGACGGCCAGACGGGGCGCGCCCGGCACGTACTCGTATGGGCCGACGTCCGGTCGGGCGTCTCCGCTGCCGTCGCCGTCGACGGCGCGGGGTGCTCCGTCAAAATCGCATAGCGGCAACGGCCTCGATGGCGTGTTCGTTCCGCCGTCCACGCCAGGGGAGCCGGGCAGCAGATGCCAGTCCTGCCCCAATGGGAAAGCGGGCATCGCATCGATGTTGCCGGTTCCCGCGTATCCCCCCTGCACCGAAGAGTAGTCCATCTCGACATAATCACCGGCCTGCATGGGATCGTTTCCCCAGACAATCGTGTTCAGAGCATGAAAGAATCCGGAAATGCCGGCGAGGAAGGAGGGATCCATGTCCGAAAGATTCACGTTGGAGTTCTCGGCAATCAGACAATGCGTCACGAAAGGCAACTCGAAGGCGTGCCCGCAGTAGCCGTTGAAATGCACTGCGGCAGTGGACGCGCTCAGATTGCGAACAATCACGCACGTGAGAAGATCGGATTCGGCTCCCTCTCCGTAGAAAGCGCCGCCGAAGACGGCAACGTTTTCTCGTAGTTCGCATCGCTCGATTCGTGACCCACGGGCACGATCGCAACTGGGCAGATCGCCGATCCCGCCGCCGAAGAGAGCAACGTTTCCGGCGACCAGGCAGTCCTGAATAACGGACCGGCTGTAATGTGATGCGATCCCTCCCCCAGCGCTCGACCCGTTGATGCCCGATTCAGTGGCATGTGCTTGATTCTCGAGAACGATGCAGCGCTCTAACTGCGGTGACCCACCCAAAATGGAGACCGCGCCGCCTTCGGCCCAGCGCCCTTCGGCCAGATTACCCGCGATGAACAAATCGCAAAGCCGCCCCCGGCTTCCGTTCAGATAGATGCCGCCGCCGTACGTCGTTGAGTCCTCGACCGCTTCACATTCGTAGACGGCGCAGTCGCGGATCGTGGCATCGGCGCGATCGCAATACAGGCCGCCCCCGCACGCCTCAGCCCAATAGGATACCATCGCCTTCCCACGCCGAATGGTCAGCCCCCGGATTTCCGTGGCAGACGTTTGCCGCCGGTCCACGCAAATCCCTCGCTCCGCCTTCTCACAATCGATGATGCAATTGACGGGCCCGTTCTCGCTGCGCAGCACGACGTCGTGGGCGGGCAGCCGGAGTCCGCGGTTCCCGGCACCCGTGTACACTCCGTCTCGAACGACGACCATGTCGATTTCGCCCGCGTGCGTTGCATCGATCGCCGCCTGAATGGTGCGCTTGGGGCCGTGCGTTCCATCCGAAACCGGGGTCAGGCCGTCCCACGCGTCGTCGCCCGCCGGATCGGCGTAGTACACGCCGCGCGCCACAACAGGGCTCGTATTGAGGGCGTACTCCTCCAGGGCCGTCAACCCGTCCGCGTCCGTGTCTGATGCCGGATCGGCACCGGTCGGGGCGCCGAAGTGGATTTCCTCCCACCGGTCCGGCAATCCGTTCGTGTCCGAGTCGACGATTTCGTCCGCACCGATGTCCGGCATGCCGCCGGAGCCCGGCGCCTCTGAATCCATGTCCGTCCAGCCCGCGCCGCTGCCACCGGCGTCGATGCACGGCGAGCCGGCCTTCAGCCGGAACCCTCGCCGCACCAGCAGGGGGTCGGCATCGAAGTTGCCGGCCCCGCCGAGCGATCCCGTCCAGCCGTGAACACAACAGTGATCAACCGTGAGTGTGCTGGCTTCATCCGCGAAAACCTGCCCTGCTTCCGTGGGCAGAAGGTGCTCATCTTCCGTTCGATTATCCCGGAAAATGCAGTTCGTCACGGCCGCGGTAGCTCCGCGCAGGGCCAGCCCGCCGCCGGCCGTCTCCGCGAGGTTGTCCACAACCGTGCAGTGATCCATCACCAACTCGGACGGACCGTCCACGAAGATGGCCGCTCCGGACTCAGCCTGACATCGCTCGAAAAAGCAGTTCACGAGCGAAACGACGCCGCCAGCGCCGTGATACAAAGCAGCTCCGTACCAGTATGCATGGCAGTGACGAAACGTGCATCGTTGGATTTGGAGGCTGCTGCCAAGACTGAAGACCCCGCCACCGGAGCGCGAGAGCTCATCCGTGTCGGTGTGCCACCCCCATCCCCCTTCAATCACCAACCCGTCCACGAGGGTGGATGAGCTGAGTGCCTCCGCTGTCAACACGTGCTGGCTGTTATCCGAGCCGACGTCCGGCCAGATGTCGTTCTCTTGCAGGTCGCCAGTCAATATGCTGACGTAGCGCGCTACGTCTTGGGAATCCGGGTCCGCGCTCCCGATTCCCGCATACCCGCCGCGCAAGGCCACGCCCGCCACCAGGATGAACGACGCAGAACGGTCCAGCGGCGTGACCAGGCTGGCCTCGTCGCGGTCTGGCGTGTACCGACCCGCGGCCACGTGGATCTCATCGCCGGTTGCGCAGGCGTGCAGCGCATCCTGCAGATACCGGAAGGCAGTAGGCCAGCTCTGACCGTTGCCCCCCGCCGGGGCATCGTCGTCCACGTACCACGTGGTCGCACCAGTCGTTGAAGCCAGAACCGTCACAAGGAAGCAGATGCTCAGACCGAAAGCTCCCAACCCGTGGCGTGTCATGGTGCGCTCCTCCTCGAATCGGACTTCGGATTGAACATGATACATGTTAGCCAATTCTCATCGACAATGCAACGCACCATCGAACAAGCTATCAGTCTGGGTTTGGGGGTTGCATGGCGGCGGAACTTGGCTGCCTCTGTACAACTCCACAACAACGAGGCAAGAGGTTTGTGGTACGCCTGCTCGCCCGCACGAAGTTTGAGGAGGACACCGTGCCGGCCCTGGAGAAATACGGCATGGGTTCGGTCGTCTGGAGCCCGCTGGCCTCCGGCCTGCTGACCGGGAAGTATGACGAGGGGATCCCGGCGGATTCTCGCCTCGGCCGGCTGAAATGGGTGCGGGAGTGGGTGTACAGCGACGAAAAGCGAGACCGCGTGAAGCGGTTCCGGCAGGTTGCGGAAGACGCCGGCTGCACGCGGGCGCAACTGGCCATCGCCTGGGCGGCGGCGAACCCGGTCGTCTCCAGCGTGATCCTCGGCGCCACGAGCCTGAACCAGTTGCACGAGAACCTCGCCGCCTTACGCGTGCCGATCGACGGCGCGGTCCGCAAGAAACTCGACGGGCTGTTCCCGCCGGACAAACCGGAAAAGCCCCACAAGGACCGCGACAAAAAGAAGCCCCGCAAGCGCAAGCACGAAGACGATTGACCGCGAGCGAGGCTCGCTCTGTCTGTGGTGTGCTGATGCCGATCGGGC
>CAZBFW010000310.1:0-4093 GCA_964491135.1 uncultured Phycisphaeraceae bacterium
TTTGAGCCGCATCCGCAACTCATCCGGGTTCGGGGCGACCGAGTAGGCGGTCTTGGACGAGATGTACTCCTCCACGACCAGCTTGCGCAGGTACTCGCCGAAGTCGATCATCCCCTCGTTGTACGAATTCCGGATCACCCCCAGAATGTCGTTGTCACGCTTCTCCGAAATCAGCTTCCGCACCGTGCTGTTGGCGATCATGATCTCCACGGCCGGTATCCGCGGCACGTCCGCCCGCAAGCCCGGCAGCAGCTTCAGACAGATGATCGCCTGCAGGTTGAACACCAGCGAACTGCGCACCAAGTCCCGGGCGTCCTCCGGAAACAACTCCAGCACACGCGTGATCGTGCTCGATGTCCCCGACGCATGCACCGTCCCGAACACGAGGTGACCTGACTCCGCCGCCTGAAGTGCGGCTGAAAAAGTTTCCTCGTCACGCATCTCCCCGATGAGCACAACGTCCGGGTCCTCACGCATCAGGTACTTCAACGCGTCGTGGAAGTTGTCCACGTCCAGTCCGATCTCCCGCTGGTTGATGAACGCCTTCTTGTCCGCGTACATGAACTCGATCGGGTCTTCCACCGTCACGATGTGGCACGCGCGCGTCTGATTGATCTGCTCGATCATCGCGGCGATCGTCGTGCTCTTCCCACTGCCCGTGATGCCCGAGACCAGCACCAGACCCTGATGCAGGTCGGCGATGCTGGCGAGAGACTTCGGCAGATGCAGCGCGTCGTAGTCCAGAATCTCAAACGGAATCCGACGGGCGGCCACCGACGTCTTACCTCGCTGGCGGAACACATTGATGCGGAAGCGAGCCGCCTCACCGTATTGGTATGCAAAGTCCATCGACCCCTTCCGCTTGTAAATCTCAATCTGCTCCGGCGTCATAATTTCATAAATCATGGCCTCGATTTCGTCGTTGGCCAGCGGACCGCCCTTGATCGACTTGATGTGCCCGCCCACGCGAATCCGCGCCCGCGACTCCGCCTTCAGGTGAAGGTCCGAGGCCCTCATCTTGTTGACCGTCTTGAAGAACTTGTCGATCCGCCTGGAACCGTTGTGAGTCGCGGGGCCCTCCTCCGACTCCACCGCCGGTACCTCCACCGGCTCGTCTGTGATTTGTGGGGCACCGTTTCCGCCGGGCTGCTCGGCGGCCGTTTCGTTCAATGCTGGCTCGTCCACGTGGTTCACCCTCTGTCCTTCGGCGTGCGGGACATCGACCCCCCCGGATCGATGCGTCAACGTCCGCGTTTCTTGGGCTTGGATTGATCAGGCCAATCCGGGGTCCGGTCGGCCAGGTCCCTTCCCGGTGCCCCACCCGAAACCATGGCGGGGCTGGGTTCCAGGAACCCCTGTATTGTAACACCGAAAAGCAGGGCTTCAAGGCGCGAAACGACCCCCTTGCAGACACCCGCTGGTTGCATCATCCTGGCGGGCTCGATCCGTGCCCCGTACGCCCCAGGGAGCCCTCTGATGCGCAAGGCCATCATCGGAGTCATGGGCGGAGCCCGGGTGACCCCCGCCGTTGAGGAGCAGGCGGAACAACTCGGCCGCGCCATCGCAGCCCGAGGCTGGATTCTACTCAACGGCGGGCGCGACTGCGGCGTGATGGCAGCCTCCGCTCGCGGAGCCAGAGCCGAAGGCGGAACGACCATCGGCATCCTACCCGGCCAAAACGCCAACAGTGCGGCACCAGACGTGGACATCGCCATCGTCACCGGAATGGGCGACGCCCGAAACCTGGTCAACGTCCTCTCAAGCACGGTGGTGGTGGCCATGCCCGGCGGGATGGGAACGGCCTCGGAAGTCGCCCTCGCCCTGAAGAACGACAAACGCGTCATTCTGTTCGGCTTCCCGGATTCTCCACTCTTCACGCCTCATCGACAAACCGGACAACTCAGCGCGGCGAGCAACGTGGAGGAGGTCATCGCCCAGGCAACGACCACGATTGAAGCACTGCAACAAGACGATGTATGATGCCCCCGGCCCGGATCAGCCCGAGGAACCCAAATGCCTGACTACTACATCGGAATCGACAGCGGAACCCAGTCCACCAAGGCACTCGTCGTCAGCGCCGACACCGGCCGAGTGGTTGGACGCGGGGTCATCCCATACGACCTCATCCCCGGCCTGCCCCCAGGGCACTGTGAACAACATCCGCAAACCTGGGTGGAAGCAATGGTTGGCGCCGTTCGCGCTGCGATCCGGGACGCCGGAATTGACCCCGCCGCCGTCCGCGGCATCGGGGTCTCCGGACAGCAGCACGGCTTCGTCCCGCTGGACCGGGAGGGTCGCCCCGTCCGACCGGCCAAGCTCTGGTGTGACACCTCCACGGCCGCCCAATGCGATCTTATCATGGAGGCCGTGGGCGGACCCCAGGAATGTTTCCGACTCCTGGGTAATCTGGTGCTCCCGGGCTTCACTGCGTCCAAGATCCTCTGGCTCAAACAAAACGAGCCGGACCACTTCCGCCGCCTCCATACCGTTCTGCTACCTCATGATTTCCTGAACTTCTGGCTTACCGGCGAGCGAGTCATGGAATGGGGCGATGCGTCGGGAACCGCCCTCATGGACGTGCGGCGCCGTTGCTGGTCGCCCGAGATCCTTCAGGTGATCGATCCCGACCTCAACGGCAAACTGCCGCCGCTTCGCGACTCCGCCCTGCCGAGCGGAAGACTCACGCCAGCCGCCGCGCAGACCCTCGGCCTGCAACCCGGCGTCCTCGTGTCCGCCGGCGGCGGTGACAACATGATGGCAGCCATCGGTACCGGAAACGTGTCCCCCGGCGTGGTGACCGCCAGCCTTGGCACGTCCGGCACCATCTTCGCATGCAGCGATCGACCCGTGGTCGATGGCCGGGGCGAAATCGCCGCCTTCTGCGACTCCACGGGCCAATGGCTGCCACTGCTTTGCACCATGAACGTGACGATCGCCACGGAGTTGACCAAGGACCTGTTCGGAATCGATACAGCAGGGTTGAACGATTTGGCCACAAAAATAAAGCCCGGCTGTGACGGGCTGCTTCTGCTTCCCTATTTTTCAGGCGAGCGGTGCCCGAATGTGCCCAACGGCACTGGCGTCTGGTTCGGCGCCAACCGCACAACGCATACCCCCGCTCACTTCTGCCGAGCCGCGATGGAAGGCGCGGTTCTCGGGATGAACTACGGGCTTCGGCGGATGCGCGAACTCGGCATCAACCCCAGGGAGATTCGCCTGACCGGCGGCGGCTCCAAGAGCCCGCTCTGGCGACAGATCGTCGCGGACGTATTCGCCACGCCGGTGGTCTGCACGACCGAGCCCGAAGGCGCGGCTCTCGGTGGAGCCGCCCAGGCATGCTGGGCCGTCCGACGCGAGCAGGATGCGGCCGCCCGCATCGCCGACGTGACGGATGACTGGGTCCGGCTGGATCCGGCCACGCGCTGCGAACCCGTCCCCGCGGCCACCGCGGTCTACGCCCGGATGCAGGCCCTGCAGGACGACCTGTCGGGGCGACTTCGCGAGACCTTTCATCTGCGCAGCCGGGGGCTTTAAGCGTCCCGGATGCTCGGGTGGAAGGACGCAGAAGGCAGCGGCCTGGGGGTGCCGATAACCGGCGAAGTGCTCATTCAGGATTCCCAAGAAGCGCGGGCCGCCGATTCCACGCTGAAGGAAGGCAGGAATCCGGACGCGTTTGCACGGGAACTTGGTGGAGGACTGGCTATGCATCGAACAGTGTATCGGTGGGGGCTCGTATTGCTCACGGCGGGGCTGCTGGGATGGGCCGGTTGTGCGGCATCCGGTGGCGGCGGAGGAGGTGGCGGCGGCGCCACCAACAACAATGACAACACTGTTGCCAACGACAACAACGACAACTCGGGCGAGCCGTCGCCCGGCTTCGCGGCATTCTCGGCCAACGGGTGCACCGCTTGTCATACCAGCACGTCCAACAACTTCGCGAACAGCACGATCGACGACATTGTTGACACGCTGCTCGGTGACAAGCCCCACGCCGGCGGCGAGTTCGGCGACCTCACCGAAGAGGAGATCGACCTGATCACCGAGTTCCTGCTCGACGTGATGCTCGGCGACGACGACCTCGACGGGGGCGACG
>CAZBFW010000310.1:4193-5602 GCA_964491135.1 uncultured Phycisphaeraceae bacterium
ACCGAGTTCCTGCTCGACGTGATGCTCGGCGACGACGACCTCGACGGGGGCGACGACGACAACGCCAATGACAACGCCGACAACGACAACGAAAACGAGAACGAAAATGACAACCTGAACGACAACCAAAACGACAATTCGGACGGCGGCGGCGGCGGCGATGACACGGATTACACCGCGGCCCAGGTCCAGGCCTGGTTTGACCAGGTCTGGACGGACTTCGATCAGAACTACTCCCACTTTGCGGACAAGGGCGTGGACTGGGACGCCCTGCGGGATGAATACGCCGACGAGTTCAACGTTGCCATGACGGAAAGCACGTTCCTGGCTCGCCTGTCCGACCTCCTGGCTGAGCTGCAGGACCTGCATATCTGGATCGAAGACGCCCAGGGCAACGCCACCGCCCCGTACATGCGCACGGCCGAGCAGAACTTCCCCAGCGAGAACACCCCGGCCTACTTCCCACAAGGGCTCAGCCAGGTGGAAGCCTTCCCCCTGTATCACGGCTGGCTGGAGAACAACCTCGCGTACATCGCCATCGACACCTTCTCCGACGACGAGTGGGAGGGGCTGCGCACCAGCCACCTGGACGGCATGTTCTCCACGTACGCCGGTGCCGCCGGAATGGTCATCGACGTGCGCCGCAACAACGGCGGCAACGAGTTGATCGCCAAGGCACTGGCCGGCTACCTGACCCAGACCGCCTACGTCTACGGGTACCACCGTCTGCGCAACCCGGGCGACGATCGCGCGGACTTCGGCGACTGGGTGGAGCACAGCCTCGAGCCGGCCCAGGACCACGTGTTCACCGGCCCCGTCGTATGCCTGATCAGCGAGACGAACATGAGCTCGGCGGAGTGGTTCGTCCTGACGATGTTCGAGAACCCCAACGGCATCACGCTCATCGGCGATACCACCCGCGGCAGCTCCGGATCGCCCCAGCCGTTCTCCCTGGATAACGGCATCACGTACTACATCCCGAGCTGGGAGGCGTACCGGGCGGACCAGACCACGAAAATTGAGGACGTGGGCGTGCCCCCCACGACCGGGTATGCAATTCCACCCGGCGAGGGCACAGACAAGAGCTACACCAGCGACCGGGACCTGGTACTTGAGCGAGGCATCGACGCATTGACTCCGTAACCACCGTGGGAAGCCACGATCGAGCCCGCGGGCGGTGGTGGAGTAAGCTCCGTGTTACGCACCATGCAAAAGCTCCACTGCCGCCCGCTTCATCCACGTGCCACCCGAACCGAGCCCCTCCAGTGGACGCCGGCACGCGCCCGCGTACCATGGCCGCATGGCCCTGACCAAGGATGAGGCAATCGCCCTGCGGCGACTGGATTATTCGGAGACCTCGCAGGTGCTCGTGTTCCTGACCCGCGAGCACGGCAAGGTGCGGGCCATCG
>CAZBFW010000311.1:0-3106 GCA_964491135.1 uncultured Phycisphaeraceae bacterium
ACGCGCGTCATCATGCCCGATCCGCCTTCGGCGGAAACGGGCATGGCACCCGACGTGCGACTGAATCACGCTGGTGGGTGGCATGCCCGTAGGCTTCAGCCTCGGGCATGGACGAGACAGGACAACCCCAACGCGCGTCATCATGCCCGATCCGCCTTCGGCGGAAACGGGCATGGCACCCGACGCGCGACTGAATCACGCTGGTGGGTGGCATGCCCGTAGGATTCAGCCTCGGGCATGGGCAACACAGGACAACCCCGTCACCCGTCACTATACCCAGCCGCGAAGGGCGAATTCAACGGTCAGTGCATAGAAAACAAGACAAACCCGCGAGGCGGACTGCTCCAGCAGGGAACGGAGTGTTGAAAATGGGAACAGAGAAGCAACAATGCCCCGCAGGAACGACCCCGCGGACCGTGCTTTGAGGTGATGCCTTGCCCGAACCCATAACGCAAATCAGGCTGCACACGGCGGACTACGTGGTCATCGTGGGATATCTGATCGCCGTGGCCGGCATCGGCTGGTACTTCCGGAAGTTCGCTCGCAAGGACCTGGCCAACTATTTCCTCGCCGGCCGGCGGCTGCCCGGCTGGCTCAACGGGATATCCAACGCGGTCACGTGCGTGAACGCCGACGTGGCGCCCGCTTACTGCGGCATGACGGTCATCACCGGCATGGCGATCTGCTGGTGGTACATCAGCCGGTTCGGCATGTCCCTGATGATCGCGGCCGTCCTGTTCGCCGTGTTCTGGCGGCGGTTGAACGTCTTCACGTCGCCGGAGTTCTACGAACTGCGCTTCAGCGGCACGCCGGCGATCGCCATGCGGATGCTCGTGTCGTTCCGGGCCGCGTTCTTCGGGGTGATCATCTGGATCGGAGCCGGCCTGCTGGGCATGGCCAAGGTATGCGAAGCCGTCGTCGGCTGGGACCGGTGGGAGACCTTCGCGATCACGGTCCCCGTGATGCTGTTCTACGTTTTCCTGTCGGGCTACGTCGGCGTCGTGATGAACGACCTGCTGCAGACGCTGGTCATCATGGTGTCGTCGCTGGTCCTCATGGTGCTGGTCTGGGTGGACTTCGGCGGTCCAACGGGTCTGCACACGGCCCTGCTCGAACAATTCGGCCCCGCCGTGGTCAACTGGCACCCGCCCGCGCATCACGAAATGCTGGGCGCTCTGGGGCTGGTGGCGTGGACGGTGGGATCGTCCGTCGGGTATGGAGGAGACCTGGGCACGGAAAGCCAGCGGCTGCTGTCCTGCCGCGACACCCGCGAGGCGTCAAAGATGTACGTCTGGACCCAGATCGTCCTGTTCGCCATGCTGGCGGTCCTGTCGCTGCCGGCGCTGGGCGCAATGGTCCGCTGGCCGGGGCTTTACGACGGCACGATCAACAAGGAACTGGCGTATGGAATGCTCCTGGCCCGCTATCTGCCGGCGGGGCTGCTGGGTCTGGCCATGGTGGCCCTGTTTGCGTCGGTCATGTCCACGGTGGATGCGCACATGAGCTTCGCCGGGCAGGTGTTTGTGAACGACGTGTACCGCCGCGTGATCAAACCGTCCGCGTCACCGGCCGCCTGCATGATCGCCGGCAAGGCGACCATGTTCGTCATCATGGGGCTGGCCATCGTGGTCGCCAGCGTGGCCGAGAACGTCATTGACATCTCCGTGTTCATGCTGGGGTTCGCCGCCTCCGAGATGACCGCGAACTGGGGTCAGTGGTGGTGGTGGCGATTCAACGGCAAGGCCCGCATCGCGGCGTCGCTGGGCGGGCCGCTGATCTTCCTGTTCAACCAGTTCGTGGTCTTCGAGCTATGGATTGACGCCGGCCAGGCGACGGATTACGTCGTCGTTCTTACGTCCATGGCGCTGACGTGTCTGCTCTGGATCTACGTGACCCTGGTCACCCGGCCCGATCCAGAGAAAACGCTCGTGGAGTTCTACCGGCGGTCACGCCCGCCCGGCTGGTGGGGACCGATCGCCCGCCGCGCCGGAGTCGAGGAGACCGGCTGGTCGTTCATCCTCCGCGGCCTGGTGGTGGCGGCGCTGGGGATGACCACCGTTGCGGCCGGCACCATCGCCTTTTCAAGTCTGTATGTGGCTCGGTGGAGAGTCGTGGCCGTCGCGGCCGCGTTGTGCATCACCGCCGGTTTGGCGTTTCTCTATGGTTTCCGTCGGCTCTCGGCCTCGACCGGGGAGTTGGACACGCAAGCCTGACCCCGCCGGCGCCGCGGCCATGCCCGTCTCGATTCCGATTGGGAATGGAGAAGGCACTCAGTGGGTCAATCAGACGGAATGAGGACTCACGCGGACCATCACCGCTCCGTGCGGCGGCACCGGCGTCTCGAAGCCCTTGTCGTGCACGCCGCAATCTGCATGGCGCCACAAATCGCGCACCGCGCAGCGCGAGGGCAGCCCCAGGGCCGACCAGTCCGCGCGAACGCTCTGCGATCCGTGGTCATCCCGGTTGAACAGCCCGACGGCCAGCGACCCATCCTCCAGCGGCCGCGCCCAGACCTCGGCCGGACCCGAAACCACCTGTGCCGCCTGCCGTCCCAGCGGGTCCTGATGCACCGCCAGCACCTCGTCATTCGTCAGCAGGTCCAGCGTGAAGTCATCCAGCCGCGTCAAGTCGCAGCCCAGCAGAAGCGGTGCCGCCAGCAGGCACCACAGCGTGATGTGCGTGATCTGCTCGTCGGGCGTTAGTCCGGTGGGGTGCAGGTGCGGGCCCCAGCCCACGTAGCCCACAACCAGCATGTCCGGATCGTTCCAGTGTCCCGGCCCCGCGAACGGCCGCCAGCGGTCCTGCGAGAAGCCGATGTCCTCCACACCCAGGAATCCGCTGTCCCGCAGTCGCCAGGTGTCGCGAATGTCACTCGTCGTCCGCCAGCAGTTCGCCAGGCGGGCCCATTCGGCCGCCTGCTCAAACGGCGCGGTGTTCGACAGGCTGTACACGATGTCTCGCCCGCACTGCCGCAGGGCGTCTCGCATCCGCGCGGCCGCCGGCACGTCCCACGGGGCCCAGTCGTACTTGAGATAATCAATGCCCCACTCCGCCCATTCCCGGGCGTCCGCCAGATCGGAAGAGCGTCGTGTAGGGAAAGAGTGTA
>CAZBFW010000311.1:3116-5592 GCA_964491135.1 uncultured Phycisphaeraceae bacterium
GTGCTCTTCCGATCTGGTGGCCGCGCTGCCGGGCCTCCTCCGTGACGGGGCCGACCGGCCCGCCCTCCGCACCGCCGGCATAGCCCGCGTACGACCGCACCCACGGCGTTGAGTAGATGCCGAGCTTGAGGCCCAGGCCGTGCACGTAGTCGGCCAGTCCCTTCATGTCGGGGAATTTCTCGTTGGGTTGCAGCGCCCGGTGGGGTCCGCCGCGCACGCCCTGCCAACCGTCGTCGATGTTGATGTACGTCCAGCCGTGATCCGCCAGCCCGGACGCCGCCATGGCCTGGGCCGCCTGGCGAACCTTCGCATCGTCCACCGAATCCGCCCAGCAGTTCCAACTGTTCCACCCCAGCGGAGGCGTGAGGGCAATTGTCTCGCCCACCTCAACACGGAACTCGGCCTCCTCGGCGCCCGCTTGGTTCGACACAGCCACGCGAATCCAGTATGAGCCGGGCTCGGAAACACGCCCGCTCAGCAGTCCCGTTTCCGGATTCAGCAGAACACCGGACGGCAGGCCTTCCACGTGAAACCGGCGAGGCGGCGCCCCAACGGCACGGAGAGTGTGCAGCACCGGCGACCTCGGGCGCACGCCGAAGACGCGCGGTCCGGTCAGTCTTGGTGCAAGGTGTTCGGGATTGGACACGGTAGGAACCTCCCGGGGGGAATCTGCTGCGACCGGGCACGCGCCGGACGCCGTTGCCCCTTTCATACCGCAGGCGGCGGCGATCCGCCAATCTCTTGCGTGTGCGTGAAGACTCCTCTAGAATGACCGGCTCACCGGGAATGGCTTGGACGACTGACCGTGCGTCCTCTGTCGCTGGAGTTGCGCATTGCGGACTGCGGTGGGGGACGGTGAAGGGGCTGCATCATGAGCAACCTCGATGCATTTCGTGTGCGCGGCAGGATCGCCCTGCTCACCGGAGCCGGCGGCGTGCTGGGCGCCGTTTTCGCACGAACGCTCGCCGAGGCCGGTGCCCGCATCTGGGTGACGGACCTGCGTGAGGAGGCCGCCCGGAACGTTGCCGACCGCCTGCGAAATGAGGGCCTCGACGCGCGCGCCCGGGCCACCGACGTTCTGGACCGCGGCGATCTGGAGGCCACGCTGGCGGAAACGGGTCCGGTCGACATCCTGGTCAACGCGGCCGGCGGCAACCTGCCCGGCGCCACCACGTCTCCGGAGCAGGCCTTCTTCGACATACCCTTGGATGCGATGCAAAAGGTCATCGCCCTGAACCTCTTCGGCGGTGCACTGCTGCCCACGCAGGTATTCGGGCGGGCCATGGTCGGCAAGGCGGAGGGCGGCGTGATCCTGAACGTCTCGTCCATGAGCGCCATCCGACCCCTCACGCGCGTCGCGGGCTACTCCATCGCCAAGGCGGCGGTCAGCAACTTCACACAGTGGCTGGCCGTCCATATTGCACAGGAATACAACCCGCGAGTTCGCGTCAACGCGATCGCCCCGGGGTTCTTTCTGACGGATCAGAACCGGTACCTGCTGACGGAGGCCGAGAGCGGGGCGCTGACGCCTCGCGGCCAGGCCGTCCTGGACCATACGCCCATGCGGCGATTCGGGCAGCCGGAGGATCTGGCGGGTGTCACGCTGTGGCTGTGCTCGGATGCCTCGGCGTTCGTGACGGGAATCGTGGTTCCGGTGGACGGAGGGTTTTCCGCGTTCAGCGGCGTGTGATCGCCGCGCGATGCTGCCGGGAATCGGGAGAAGCTATGTCTGACGCGTATGCACAACGTCTCGCTTCGTTTCGCCAGGCGCACGAGTTTTTTGTCGGGATCGACTCGGACGGCTGTGTCTTCGACACCATGGAGATCAAGCACAAGGAGTGCTTCATCCCGAACATCATCAGGCATTTCGGGCTTCAGGCCGTCTCCAAGTTCGCCCGAGACGCCGCGGAGTTCGTGAATCTCTATTCCATCTGGCGGGGCGTGAACCGGTTCCCCGCGTTGACCCGGACCCTGGACCTGCTGGAAGAACACACGGCGGTACGGGAGCGCGGCGTCACGATCCCGCGGCTGGCCGCCCTGCGCGAATGGCTGACCACCGAGCCGAAGCCGGCCAATCCGTCACTGGAGGCCGCTGCCCGCGCCGCCCGCAACGGCCCCGCGGAGGAGCTGCGGGCCGTGCTCGCCTGGAGCGTGGCCGTCAATGACAGCATTCGCGACATGGTCCGCGGCGTGCCGCCGTTTCCCCATGTGCGCGAGTGCCTGGAAGCCGCTGCACCGCAGGCGGACATCGTGGTCGTCTCCGCCACGCCCACCGCGGCGCTGGAGCAGGAATGGGCCGAGCATCACATCGCCCGCTACGCGGCGGTCATCGCCGGACAGGAGATGGGCACCAAGGCAGACCACCTGCGAATCGCCGCCGCCGGCAAGTATGCGCCTCAGAGCGTGCTGATGGTGGGCGATGCGCCGGGCGACCTGAAGGCCGCCCGTGTGAACGGGTTCCTGTTCTTCCCGGTCA